>NZ_JAZUMY010000072.1:0-85206 GCF_045603845.1 Methanobrevibacter sp. | reverse complement strand
GTGATAATGTCCATAGCAAATTACCAAAAGCTGCGTCCTTTAGTGTCTGTTGGCATCACAGACGGCAGTGCCGCCGATTACCTCATGGGCATCGACGAAACGGTAATGCAGCCGCTCCCCGACTTTCTGCAAACTTTCATTACAAATTCATCATCAAAGATATATGTATTGAATTTATGGTCATTCATTACACCAATAGTATAGTTTCCACCCATAACATCCTCAAAAGTGATGCTGAAATCAAGTGAACCGTTGTTGTTAATAGTGTATAAAGGTGCTGCATCGAAGTACAATAAGACCACTGAATCAAAGGCATCATTAGATGTACCGTTAACATAGACAGTCTGATTGATTTTATCTATAGTTAAATTGTATATTTCCCCATTAGCGTTAAAGATACAATATTGGCGAACTATTTCATTAACTTTACCGCCAGCAAAGTAATTGATAATTCTCTCATCATCTTCACCTTGGTAGTTGTCTAAAAAGGTACATAAGTAGAATGATGCGGATGTTGTTTGACCGTCCCAAGTGTCATCTGCAATATAGATTGCTCCACCTTCACTTTCCGCATAATTATTTATAAATGTAGTGTTTAGTGCAATAAGCATTGCATCATTTTCTGCATCAGATTGACCAATATATATGGCTCCACCTTCAGTAGCAGTGTTGCTGTAGAAATTACAGTTTGTCAAGGTCAAAGTACCTGCTTCCAGGTCAATAGCTCCACCATAAGTAGCAACTCCATTGATCACTGTAATGTTTTCAAGTGTAACTGTGGGACCTTCTGTTTGATAAGTATAGAAGAAAGGAGGTGCCTCCATTGCCTCCACTTCAGTTTCATATGTTAAAAGCATGAAGTAATATTCGCCTCCACAGTCAAAGATAACCTCTTCATCTCCATAAGCCCGGATTGTTAATTCGACTTCTCCTTCAATATCCATACTGGATACAGAATATGTTCCGCCTCTAACTGTAATGATACCTGCACCATATAATATAGCTTCATCAACCGCATCTTCTAGAGTATCAAAATAGCTGTAATCATCATCTTCATCGTATTGATACATGAACCTGCCTTCATCATCCTCTTCACCAAGGTTGTTGTTATCTATAGAATTACCAATATTTTCATTTGATTCAGTATCAGCAATTGCAAAATACCTAATGGCAAGTAAATGTTTTGCCTCAACATTATTGGAAGTATCAATTACAGAGTCGATTTCTCCAGCATTGTTATTTCCCATATCGTCCATATTAGTGTTTGAGATTCTTAAGCCGTATACAGGAAGATTTCCATTGACATTCAAATTGGCCTCAGTGGAATTTGATATGTGGTTAACACGTTCCTGTGAAGTTACCTTGATTGTGTAATTGCCAGGATTCAATGTTTTATCAATTACAACAGTTCTGCTGCCGTTAACAAATACGACATTTTTGTAATCTCCAATTTCTATTGTATAAATTGACGCAACATCTGATTCAATGTTTAAAACAATGCTGTCATTATATTCTACTTCCACATTAGGTACAGATATTGTCGGATTAGCTTTATAGACTTCAAAATCAACAGTAATTGATGTGTATGCGAAATCTTCATGATCATAGATGGCTACAAGAGTGTATTTTCCAGCATCTAATATCAATGATTCGATTTCATCTTTTGTGTAATACTTTCCGTTTAGTTGGTAATCAATTGCACCTGTAGCAGTTGAAGGTAGACTTTCAACAACTTTCAAGGTTTCACCATAGGTAATGTTATCAACGGAAACATTTATATCAATAGTCTCACGGTTAACTCTAAAAATTTCAGTAATGCTGTCCATAATATATGTATTGTTATTGTTATCTGCAATACTGTTTAAAACAGCAGAATATTTTCCATGATCCAATACGCCTGCATTATAGGTGAATGAATTGTTTTTGATTTCCACAATGTTGTTGTCACCGGCAACTGTTAAATTAGCAGCTGCATAGATATTGGTACCTACATCTGCTGTACCAGTGATTGTTGAGCTTTCACCATACTGAACAGATGGCGCATTTAATTTAGCGTCCTTAACATCTAAAACGGAATCATGGACTACGGTAAATCCATTGCTGTAAATATTTCTGTTTTGCCCAGTGTTATTTGCAAAAACACACTCATCAATGAATGTAGTGACTTTAGGAGATGTTGCAATAGCCCCAGTTACTGCATGGTTATTTGTAAACGCACTGCTGTCGATAAATAAGGTTAACTTTTTATCATAGGGGTTTTTGATTAAAATTGCAGAACCAACCTTACCGCTATTGTTATTGAAGATACAACTGTCAATGTTGGCTTTTGAAAGTCCATCAAGACATATGACTCCACCATCAACATTGCTGTTTGCATTGTCTTCAAAATTGGATAAGCTGATATCCAAGACTACCTCACTATTGGCGTTGACATAAATTACCCCACCTTCAAGTTGAGTTTTTTCTCCCAAACTATTTTTGATGTCGTTTTTCTTGAAATCAGATAGAATGACAGCAATATATTTGGAATTGTTGCCTACATATATTGCAGACCCTTTAACAGCAGTATTACTCTCAAAGTCACATGAAGTGATTACTGCTTCAAATTGTGTTATGTTTTTGAAGTACAATGCTCCACCATCACGTGCAGAGTTATTTATGAATTTAGAGTCCATAATTGAAACGTCCTCATAACCCAATGATGTGACCGCAGCAGTACTTACTTTTAAAGGAGCGGCATTATTTATGAAATTACAACTGTCAATATCTAATGAATATCCGTCACTAAATATGGCAGCTCCACCATTTTCAGCAAATGATGTCTTTGTAATCTTATTGTCTGTGAAATTACATAAAGTCAGTGCGAGATATCCGTGATTGACTATAGCACCATAATTGGTATTTCTGTTGTGAAGTCCTCTGAATGTTATGCCGGATATATCAACTACAGCATTTTCATTTACTATTATGAAATTGGCGTCACCGCCTTGAGCATCAAAGACTGCACCTTCCAATGCAATGATGTCCAGAATTTTATTGGATATCACTATTCCAGTGTCTTTATATATACCGTTTTTAACATAAATTGTATCTTCATCATTGGAATTGGCTACCGCTTCATTTAATGTATCATATTCAACATTTGTACTTAAAACAAGGAAGTTGCTGTAGGTTTTAGCAATTGAAAATGTAGTGTAATTCATTGCAAGCTCAAAGTTATCATCAGTGTCACGTATAGCAACAACTGTATAATTGCCCAAATCAAGGCCGGTCAGTTGAATGCTGCCTTTACCATTTACAACTTCAACAGGATAATATTTATTTTGAATGATAATAGTATAATTCAAATCCCAATCAGCATAAACATTTAAAACAGGTATTTCAGGTATTAACACATTACTTATTTCAAGAGTTAAATTGATTTTAGCTTTTTCAACCCCTATTTTTGCATATACTGGACCACTTAAATAGAATTCGTTTCCGTATAAATCATTATAGTAGTCATGTTGCCAGAAATGGTCATTACTGTCCTCCTGAGTATACATACCGGCCATGACAAATTCATGTGTTCCGCTAGGCAGTACTCCCAGATTAATGTTAAATTTGTTATCTACAATGGTAAGCATATCTCCAAAGATGTTTTCCTCATCTACAAATCCAATTAAAAGAGTATAGGTATTATTTAAATTGGATCCCCAGTCAAAATCACCATTAAGAATATTATCATCACCATAGGAACTATCATTTAATGATATTTTTAAATCCAAATCATATTCATTGGACTCGAAATTAAATTTCCTTGTGAGTGATTCGGAGTATATGTTTCTGTATTTAGTTGCACTATTTGAATCAAAAACACAGTTTGTCATGTTTATTAGACTTTCACTTTGGCTGGTTATATAAATGGCCCCTCCTAAGTTAGCAGAATTTCCTATAAATTCATTGCCATGGAGCTCAAGATTAGTAGCATATATTGCCCCACCTTCAGTAGTGGCCGAATTCAAGTTAAATTCTGAGAGAGTAACTGTTAAATATGAAGAGGAATCAGCATAGATCGCTCCCCCATTAATACCATGATTAGAAGTGAAAGTACAATCATTTATATTTGCAACAGTATTTTCTAAGATTATCTTACTATTTGATTCGAAAGTACTGCCATCCAGCACCAGATTTGAATTTAACGCTTTAATCGGGTTTCCAGGTTGATCATTAGCATGTTTAATATTGTTAAATTCACAGCCGGTAATGTTACCCTCTGAATTGGCAGTGAATTTTAATGCTGAATCATCAAAGTAGTCGGTTATAGTTATATCTTCAATAGTGAGTTTGGAATTAGAACCTACAATCAAGAAATTATCTGGAGCTATGTAACCAGAAAAACCGTAAGAACGGTCCCCTGAAAAAGTGACAGAGTCTTTATCAGATTTAGGCATGATTGTTACTTCTTTATTGTTAATCTGCACGTTACGATTACCAGAACCTGTGTAAGTTCCACCTTTAACAGCAATTACACCGGTTCCACCACTTGAAATAGCATTTACAGCAGCACTTAAAGTTTCAAATACATTCACATAATTCAAATTCCCATCATATAAAATAAAATTAGGTTCTATAATAGTAAAGGTATTTCCTGAATACTCATATCTTTTTTCCGAATCTTTCATCATGTAAACTGTATAGGTTCCCGCATCAAGGCCTGTACCATAATGGCCTTTGAAAGTTACATAATGGCCACTAGCCCAAGCTGCTTCATCATAATAAGACCCATCTTTATATAAAACCACCAAATTTGCATCATCATTAATATTAGGGGTTATTGTAACTGATTTTTCAGGAGCATCCACCTCAATACCAAGAGAACCGCTTCCTACAAAAAGACAATTGTCAAAATTCCACTCTATGGCACCCGGTTTATCCTCATCATAATTATCAAAATCGTTTGCTACCTTATTATCACCATAATACTTTGTATTCCCTTCAAAATAACAGTTATTAAGTGTAACTGAACCTGCATCTTCAACACAGATGGCTCCACCATATCTGCCTGCCCAATTGTTTATGAACTGACAGTCTTCAGCTACAAGTGAACCTTCATCCACATTTATGGCTCCACCTAATCCCCAAAGAGTTTCAATAGTATTGGCATAAGCTTTATTACTCTCAAATTTACACCTGTATAAATTTAATTGTGCTCCATCCTCAACTTCTAGATTACCCTCATTTGCATTCCCATTTTTAAAGGTAATGTCACAGATTGTGAGACCTACATTATTGTTAGTTACCTTAAAGAACCAATCCTTATCCTCGGCGTCAAAAATAACTGTGTGGGTAGAGTCATAAGGCTTGAGTGTTATATATACACCCTCATCACTAAGTGTAATACTAAAATCATCCGAATCGTCAGTGTATTTGTATGTACCTCTCCAAACGTATATAGTTTTAGATCCGGGTTCATCATCAGCATCATCAAAAGCATCATCCAAATCCTTGTACCAATTTCCATTATATAAAAAATTATTTTCACTGGATTTAAGCAAATCTTCATTTGTAGCAGAAAGCACATTATCTGAAGAAGAGGATGCAATTCCCACCTTATGATTTTCATTTCGACTGTCGTCTACACTAATTTCATCAGTGTCATTGACACTTTCAATCGCAGGCGAAGTGTCATTGACCTCTTGTTCTAAAGCAACAGAATCTGTTGCAATGTTTGTATCACTAACCTCCTCCAGCAATGTATCATTGGTATCGGCCGCCGAAACTGCACCGATACTCATAATCATTACAAGAAGTAGTATCAGTAATATTCCCATCTTTTTTTTGGTCATTTTTATTTACCTCATATTGTCTAAAAACCAAGTAATCAAACAGAACGTTCGTTCTGTTCAATAATACTTACATAAATATTGTAAATAAACACAATATTTAATATTAAGTTTTATTTTTGATTATTAATAAATATATGGCATTATTTTTTAATGGATAATTTAAATGAATTTGTACCAATGATAGTTTTAAAGCAAAAAAATGGTTAAAACGAATTTTACAATAAATTAAATTGACATCAGGCATTTAAACTTAAAAAAACATCTGAAATCAACCATCAAAGCATATATCAGGCATATTGGAATACATCAATATTATATGGATGTATTTCAATCAAATCCTTTGCATCATAATAAAAAAAGTATACAATCCGGATTAAAAAAATAAATAAAGGTATATAACTTACCTTTTTACACTAACCTGTATGATTATTCATCTCTGCGATAGTCAATAATCGCAAATATCCTTTTGATGCTTGAAAATGCAGTTTCAATAGAAGCCATAGAAGTACTTAGTTTTTTAATAGGTTTTGTCAATAGCTGTCCGTACATGATAACCGCCAGCAATGTTCCCAGTTGTATTTCACCAACTGATAAAAAGTAAATGCCTGCCATATAAACGGTTATATTGCTTACATTTGTTAAAAGGGTTGTAACAGGCTCCATAATATTAGTAACGTTTCTGGATTTGGCGTAATAGTCAATTACTGTTTGATTTAGTTTTTTAAACCCTTTTTCATGGAATGAATCGCGATTTGCGAGGCCTCTTTCAAAATAGCTCATCAATCGGCCCAAATGCTTTTGATGGCCATCATAATGGTCTTTGGATTTATAATCGCATAATGAAAAGGAAATTATATAAATCGGCAATATCGCCAGATAAATTAAGCTCAATCTAAAGTCTGTTGTCATCATCAGCACTATTACAAGGACTACTGATAGGATTTGTGCATAAATTTCAGAAAATCTGGAAGAGACGAACTCACGGATGTTCATCACGTCGTTGTTTAATCTGGACATTATGAGGCCCTTTGAGTTTTCCTGAATGAAAGTGGATCCGACTGCATCAATCTTGTCAAATAACCCCATTCTTAAATTATAGGCCACCTTTTCACCGATAGTCGCCATGACTCTCTTTGGAGTTAATTTTAAGAGATAGCCTGCAGAATATAATGCCAAAAGCAAGGCAAGGTTAAAGTAGACGCCAGCATCGTTGAATGAATTCATATTGGAACTCAATAAATTAACCGTCTTTCCTGCAACTTTAGGGGCATAAACCATACACAATGTGGATATCGTAAGCAGAATCATTGATATTGTTACTTTGGTTCTGTCATCCTTCAATATCAGAGTGAATTTTTGAGAGATTTCCTTTCTTTCAGCCCATATGCCCTTATCCGGCCAGGAAACATCTTCCTCTACAATCTCTATTCTTTCTGGATTGTCAGCGCTTTTGGATTTTATGGTTTTATCTTCCAGGTTCAGGACTTCCTCCAAACGCACGGAAGTTGCATATGCACGTGGCCACCTGTCAATCAATGCCGGAAGGAAAGTTAATGTGCTGACGAAGTAGGCAACATATATCAGAATAATGAATGAATCAACTACACTGTCGGTTTCAAAGCCAATGGTGTATCCTGAATTGACCATTGCAAATGTAACCAAGACAATGGCATATAAACCCCATAACAATACTGGCCCGAGGTAATATTGGCTTAAGATATAGGTGACGTTCTTGTCATAGGAATTCTCGCATGCCTCTTCAAATTCGGTTTCATACTCCTGTTTATTGAATGAGACCCTGCCCGCAATATCACTGATTTTGGATAAAAACAGCAGGTTCAGTTTTCCATATGTCTTTTTGGCTCTGAAAAATATTTTTACAATCTGTTTCATTCTCCAAATTAGAATCAGGCCAAGAACGCCAACAAATGCCAAGAAGAACAATGCATAAGTCGTATCAATCAACGCTATTTCATAAATAATTGCTACAAGTGTAACCGGAATCAGCATTAATTGTGTGAGTATTATTATTATAAAACCCTGTTCTGAGGACATCCCTCTGGTTGACCGTGTAACCAGCCCTGAAATTTTAAATTGCTTAATCTCTTCATCAGGCAAATTCATCAGTATATGAAAGATTTTCTCACGGACGGTATAAGCGGCATTTGAGGCCACTTTTGTTGAAAGATATGAAATGACATAAATGGCAATCATTGAGATGACAGTATACATTAACATATATGATCCGGATTTGACAAGCAAATCGATTTTCTGTTCTTTAACTCCAGTCAAAGCCGCACTGAACAAATCAATTATTTCCATTTGAAAGAATGTCTGAATGATTATCAAAGCGAAAATAATCAATATTGTTTTCCATTGAAATTTTAATGAAACCTTCAAAAACTTTCTCATAAACTATTATTTAGTTTTTAAAATAATATATATTATTTCCCCATAATGCCTAGAATCACGTTTGTCCTTAGTATATTTTTCAAAAAACAGAACGTTCGTTTTCTACATTATTTAATAACAATAAAATATAGATTTTATATATAAGTTCAACATGATACTTCTAAGGAGGATACATTTCAAAAATGAACTTCAAAGAAGACATGACAAATAAGATTAGGGCCATAGAATAACTCTTTTGCTTATTCTCTTTTCCCGTTTTTTAAAATAAAGTTGAACTAAACTATTCATATTCTGAATCCAATAGGATGGATTACAAAGAATTGCTTATGAAAATATTTGCAGGAGAGATTAACATGAATATAACTGAAATAATCAAGGACGCTTTTCTATTTCCATCAAAAAATACTGGAAGATTTGCAATTTATCTTCTTTTGTCAGTGCTTATGGTAGGATTTGCCCTGGGAGGCATTTTTACATATGCATTTGGAATTATTGATGCTGAGAATTATTTGATGGGAGGAGTATATCTTTTAATTTCACTGCTAATCGGATGTATAATCACAGGTTATCACATCAAGATTATTAAATCTGGGATTGAACTTGATGATAACGTTCCTGTTTTTGAATTGTATAAAGACTTTATGACAGGTTTTGATAACTATATTGTTTCATTATTTTATTTTATTATTCCTGCATTAATTGTTATGCTTGTAAGTTTCGATACTAATCTTTTTGGCAACGCCATGGAGGTTGTAAAAGAATTTGTTCTACAGATATATGGTGTTTATTTCATGGATATTCCTATAGAGATTGCATTTATTTCAATATCTCCGCTATTAACAGATTTCTTGAATTCTTTAGCTATTACTCTTACTGCTGCTTTTATTGTATTTTTAATCTTTTCAATCCTTCAATTAATGGCTGAAGCAAGATTGGCAAATACTGGCAGTTTAAAGGAAGCTTTAAATATTTTTGAAGCTGCAAAAGACATAACAAGGATTGGTGTGGGAAAAGTAATCCTATTGCTGTTGGCAGTTGTTGTAGTCATTGCAATTATTGAGATTATTTTAATAATTGCATTAACCTTTTATCCATTTTTATTATCAGTTCTTTACATTATACTAACTCCATACATGGTATTAGTTTCTCAAAGAGCTCTTGGATTATTATATTCAGATATAGCTTAACATTAAAATAAAAATATGAAAGTCAAAATAAATATTCAGTGGATGTTAATATGGACATAACAGAAATAATAAAAAGAGCATTTATATTTCCATCAAAAAACTTAGAGATATTATCAATTTATGCTATTTTGTCAGTGCTGGCTGGAGCATTTGCTGTTCAGGGAGTTATAACATTTATATTTGGAATCTTCGACATTGTAAATTTAGTGATTGGGGCAACATATATTGCAATTGCAATAATAATAGGAATTATTACTCGAAGGATTTCCCTTCAGTGTGTTAAATCCGGTATTGAACTGCAGGATAAAATACCTGATTTTAAATGGTGGGGAAATTGGGGTCTCGGTTTAAAGAAAATCGTTATCATGATATTCTACTTTATAGTTCCTGCACTGATTGTTGTATTTATCGGATTGATTACAAATGTTCACGGTAATATTATAAGTATCTATCAAGCATTAACTTTACAGATTTCTCCGATTATTGTGGGAGATTCCGCCATTACAGACGTAATAACTCAAGCTTCATTCCCATTATTTGTTTCATTAGCAATTACCCTTGCGGCAGCTTTGCTCATATTTTTAGTCTTTACATTCTTCCAGGTTATAGCTGAAGCAAGATTGGCGCATACAGGTAGTTTAATGAAAGCTTTAAATTTTATCTCAGCAGCAAAAGACCTGAAAATGATTGGTATAGGTAAGGTAATCGTATTGTCCATATTAATTCTTGTGATTGTCGGTTGTATGGAGGCTGTTTTAACAGTTATCTTTGATCATTTATTTGTTTTATCAATTCTTAATATCGTGATAACACCGTACATTGCATTATTTGGTCAAAGCGCTCTTGGATTTTTATATTCAGATATAGTTTAATTCTTAAACTATTCTTCTTTTTTATGATATCAACAAATATAACTAACTGGTGAATTAATGAACATTAAATTAGATAATAAAATGCAGTTGTTGGTTCTGTTCACTTTGACCACCAGCATAGTAACCATAGCTCAAGGCATAATCACAACAGGTGTCGTTTACCTGATGAGTGATTTTTCTGTTTCTTCAACACAGGCGCAGTGGTCATATTCCGCTTTCTTGCTTGTTGTGGGGGTCATGATTCCATTAAGTGCTTTCATATCACGTAGATTTAATGCAAAAACAATATTTTTCTTTTCATTAATCATGTTCCTTTTGGGATCCATCATATGTTACTTTTCAACATCCCTGACCATGTTAATCATAGGAAGAGTTACTCAGGCTATTGGAAATGGTGTACTGATGCCTTATGTTCAGATTCTGCTTTTAAGGATTATTCCTGAAGAGAAATGGCAAACATATATGGGACTGTATGGTCTGGTTATTGCTATAGCTCCAGTTGTCGGATCATTCATCGGAGGTTTTGTAATAACATTATATGGCTGGAGAGCACTGTTTTCGTTTTTCACAATATCCTCACTGATTCTGATGATTTCTGGGTTGATTCTTGTAAAGGACAATACACCAACTGAAAATTACCCTCTCGACTACTTATCAGTCTTATTGTCAGTTATTGGTTGCGGAGGAGTGATGCTTGGTTTTACAAATGTTGCGGATTACGGTTTTACTCATTATTTTGTAATTGCGCCGATAATTATTGGGGTTATTGCTCTGATATTGTTTGTAAGGCGTCAGCCAAAATTGGACAAACCTTTGATTAATGTCTCCATTCTTAAAAACAGGTACTTTACTGTGGGAACAGTATTTATCTGCATTCTCTTTTTCGCTTTAAACGGATGCACTGCACTTGTCCCGATATTCATTCAGGGTATAGCAAACAATTCAGCGATTATTTCAGCTTCCGTGCTCTTTCCGGGAGGTCTTCTGATTATCGCATTCAATTTCATAGGTCCTATGCTTACAAACAGAATAGGAATCAAAAAGGTTCTGATGATGGGATGTATTATTTCAATAATCGGATTTGCAAGCATGATGTTATATACTCAGGATTCATCATTTGAATTCATGATGATAACCCAATCCATCCGTTATATCGGTGCAGGACTTGCCTTGATGCCGGCCACAACATGGACATTGACGATGGTGTCAGATAAGGTGGAAGACGGAACTGCAGTCAACAATACATTAAGACAGATTTTTGCAGCAATCGGTTCATCAATTGTGGTTGTAATGGTGGCCGTCTTGGCAGGTGGTGTTATAGGCCACAATTCAGCATCAGTCATTGCATTTAACCAGACTTCACTGATTCTGCTTGTTTTACATGTAATTATGCTTATTTTGGTCATTGCCTATATTGATGATAAGGAAAAAATCGAAAACTAATGTTTAAAGTCTTAAAAAATTAAAAGTAAATGCCGGAGCATTTACCAATATTTTCTGATTAATTTTCGTTTGTCAAATACATTTCTTTTAATTGACAGATATCTGCATTTAAATTAAAGATAATTCAATTGCTTTGATTTTAAAGATACGCCTTTGTCATTAACTGGCACATGCCCATAAATCTATTGATATCAAATCATGCAGTATATGCTATTTGTGTTTTTTAATGAATATTATTGAAATAATGGCTGTTGCAATAACTGCGATTACATTGGCTGTCATTGAAGGCAATCTAAAACCTTCAGGAGCCTGCAGGATATATCCGAATGCAATTAATGTACACAGGATTGCGGGAATCAATGCAATAATAAATGGTTTTTCATTATTTCTAAGATAAGCACTTGCAGCATATAATACTACCGTAGCCACTATCAATTGGGACACAGCAAAATATCTCCAAATCAAACTGAAATCAACAAATGTTAATCCGAATGCTATTAAAAACAATGGAATGGCAATTTTCAGTCTTGAAATTAGTTTTTCATGGTTGAGATGAAGTTCATCAGCTATTGTTATTCTTGAGCTTCTAAGTGCAGTATCGCCTGATGTAATCGGACAGATGACAACACCAATAATAGTTAAAACCAAACCGACTGGTCCGACTAATGTTTTTGCCATATCATAAACTGCTACTGATGGTGTTGCACCGTAGATTACTGCAAGCTGAGGCTGTCCGTGGAAAAATGCCATTGCAACTGCAGCCCAAACAAGAGCAACTAAACCTTCTAAAACCATAGCACCATAAAATACTGGTCTTGCATCATTTTCATTTTCAATGCATCTTGCAACAATTGGGGACTGAGATGCATGGAAACCTGAAACGGCACCGCAGGCAATTGTAATAAACAGATATGGGAAGATGCTTTTGTCAGTTAAATACAAACCCTGTGTTGTGAACTCAGGAATGGAGTATGATGGATTTAAGATCAATGCTCCAATCATCAGCACGGCCATAATCAACAGCAAAGCTCCAAAAACAGGATATATTTTCCCGATAATCTTATCGATTGGAAATACTGTTGCAATCAAAAAGTAAATGAATATTATTGTTGTCCAGATAAGTATATCAATATTAGTTAAATCTGTGAGCAATCCTGCAGCTCCCTTTGCAAAAGTGGCTGAAACAAAAATCCCTGTAATTACAATAAGAACTGCCATGAACTTTTGGATGTTGCTTCCCAAATATTTTGAAATAATGTTGGGCATTGTGAATCCGTCATTTCGCATGGACATGAATCCTGAAAAGAAGTCATGAACTCCCCCAATGAATATTGTACCCACTACAATCCATACGAATGCGGCAGGTCCGAATAATGCACCTTGTATTGCTCCAAAAATAGGTCCCAAACCAGCAATATTTAAAAAATGAACTAAAAAGTTCTTGACTTTGGACATTGGCATGTAATCAACGCCGTCCTGCATTCTAAATGCGGGAGTTTGGCGAGTTTCATCAACACCGGAGATTCTTTCAATAAATTTTCCATAAACAAAGTACGAGGCAACCAATGCCAGAACACAAATAATAAAACTATACATATTTACACCTTTTAATTGTATCTTTCAAAAACAATTCCTGCGCCTACATAAGCTAGTTCAAACATAATAAAGCAAACAAATATCCAGATATCAAACACACCACAAACAGCAAGTAATAATACCACAATCTTCATTACGAACCTATATTCAAAAAAGAAATTCAAAAATTTGTTGTCAGTCATATTTGGAATCAGTTCATGGCCTATTTCATCACTTATAATACCTAAAATACAAATCAGCAGAATAACCAAACTCAACTCAGGAATTCCTGCAATAAACAGTATTGCTGCAAAAACAATCAAAGTAACTATATGGTGGATTCCATCCACTTTTAAAACAATGAGATTGCCTATCAGGATGGAAATGAAAATATAGGCTGCATCCGTATTGTAAAGTGATACTGCAACTGATGCTATAGCACATATAATTCCTAAAATTGTTGAAAGTCTCTGTTCATGATTTACATCATATAAGTCATCAGAATATTTCATGAAAAAACCGAATAGTATAAAAAGAAAAGCAAGAATAATATAATTCATCTAATCACCATATCTATGTTTTATCTATCATTTAAATAAACAACTGATGAGATACATGATGCAATGTTTTCAATTTGTGTATTTGAATATTCAACAATCAATTCTTTAATTTCGACTTTTCTTTTTTCCATCATGTATCTGACCATTTCTTCGGCTTCTTTAACAAGATTCTCTGGATTTTTATTTATTCCGGATGTTTCAACAACACAGCCTAATTCTTCTCCAATAGCTACAGCTACAACTGCAGTAATTATGTCTCCGGGGTTGTCTGAGGTAATTCTTGATAATACATAGTTTACCATTGCCCCAGGTTTTAGTTTTGGCAAGTCGCATATCTCAGCATTTTCTGAAAGCATGCTGGATACTTTTATCAGGTTCACGTCCCCTATTCCGGCTTTGCTTAAAGCATTATCAAAAGCATTTAGTTTTGTCGGTCCTTCATCTTTTCCAGATACTATTGCTATTCTCATTATATCTCTTTTTTGTCATTTTAAAAAGATAATTAAAATCCTAAAAATCCTAATAATATTGAAATAACAAATATGATTATTCCTATTTTTAATAAAGTTTTTAAGCCTTTTAGCACTGCATAAATTATCAAAACAATTATTATAATCCTAATAATATTCAGTATCATATTCATAAACATTTTTTTAACCTCATAATGATTGTTTTGTTTTTCCGGGAAATCTATTATTTAAAGCAAAATATATTTTGTTTAAAAATGAATATTTTTTAGATTATTCCTCGGATAAACAATATCTCACTTAAAATGTATGTTTTTTGGTATTAATAAAGGTATCCTCTTACAGAAATCAAATTGTTTCCCGATACAGAACATATGTTCTCTTATTTTCATTATCGGTTCTCTTAAAAATTAGATACATAATTTGTCAATGAATAATTATGGAGATTTTTATTTTTAATATAAGCAATATTATTTTTTTAACTCGGTCAAATTCTCTTTTAACAGCCTATAAATGTTTTCCGCACCAATGATTTCATCATCACTGACCTTCCAGTTTGAAGGAAATAATATAAACGGTTTGGATTGGTCTCCACCGGCTCCGCCATGACTTCCAACCAATTCCTCAAAAGCACATACCTCATCAGCTTGCTTATCATAAAAACTGTTAACCAGGATATCCGGTGTATGTTCAAATGAACTGGTTCTTTTCAGATGCCTGACAATGTTGTATCCGAATCCTTCAAGAGGGTTTTCACCTTCAATTTCACCGCTGTCCAGGAAATAAGTTCCATTTTTGCCGATAGCCAAATCACCGTGTTTTTGGGACTTGACCAAAATAAAACCGACATATTCATTACTTATCAGACCTGGAATCAATTCTGGGAAATAGCTGTTAAGCTCTTCATATGTTAATCTCTGACTCCATTGCGTCAGATAAATCATTGCAAGATTACCTGAAGCCAATACGATGACTTCAGAGTCACTTAATTCCTCTTGTTCTTTTTCTTCTTTTTTAATTTTTTTCTTGTCTCTTGAAAATGGAGAAGATCCTGCGAAGTGGTCTTCATCTGAACTCATTTTTGCAAATAAGGTCATGTCTTCAGGAAGCAATGATTTGACAAATTCCTCAAATGTCTCACCATATCTTTGTGTAAATGTGGCACCGTTTGTTTGGCCGTGGTCTGATTGAATGACAAACTGATATTCTCTGGGACAATATTTATTTGCATCTGTTAAATGCTTGATTTGCTTATCCATTTCCCTTAAGGCATACCACGCATCATTATCCCTGACTCCGGAGTGATGAGCTATTTCATCATAACCCAAATATGTTGAATATGCAATATCAATATCTCCAACCATCATGTCTCCAATCAATGTTGAAGTGTTGATTTCCCTCATGAAAACGTTTGTAGCAGCCCTTGTCGGAATGTATACTATTCCACGTTTTATTCTTGGCTGAATATTTTTAACTGAATGTATGATTTGTGAGTAGATTTCACGTATCATGTCTGCTAGAAACAATGCAATAATACGTGCAAAATTGCTTGGATTGGAAAATACTGAGTACCATGCCTTATTGTATAACTTTTTAAATTCCATAATCTTACTGAATGTAAATATTACGTTATCAGTATCTCCTGAGAATAAATTTGATCTGCTTGCTCCATTGTCAACAAGCAATCCGTTTCCATCTGAAATTCTTTTTTCCAATTCCGGCACTTTATCTATTCCGGAACATTGCATCATCTGATTGCCATTGCTTTTTTCTATCCATCTGAATGCAACAATGCCTTCATTATTTCCATGAAGTATTCCGGCTTGGCTTGCGCCGGTTTGTGAAGACAGGTCAGTTTCCCATATTCTAAGACTGTAATCTCCACTTTCAATCATTTCTTTAATGTTGGGCATATGTCCTTTTTTGACCGCTTCGCATAAAACATTGTAAGCAAGCCCATCAATTTCAACGATTATTACTCCGGGATACTCTTTAACTTCAGTTTTTGTTTTCTTTTTTGCATCTCTTAAAACAGCTCTGTAATATGAACTGTCGTCTTCAATTGTTATTAATGAGGACAGTATGGTTGTTACTGCGGCCATGGCCAGTGGGGCAAGAATCAATGCCGCACCATTAATTTCTATACCGAATGTCGGTGCAAAAAGATTAAGCAGGAGTCCGTTCAGTATTAATGTTCCGAAACCAAATGTTAAAACTAAAAAAGGCATAGCTATTCTTGTTAATATTGGCCAGAGGATTGCATTAACTAAACTAATGAATATTACTAAAAGTAAAATATTGTCAAACTGGCTTACTTTGACTCCTAATCCTAAAAAGCTTATCAGATATATTCCCAAGACATTTCCAACAAATACAATCAAGCTTCTTTTAAGACTTCTTTTTGGAATTTGCTTTTTTTTAATAATTTCCATAATTAATCACAGTTTATTTAAATGGGCAGCTTTCCGGTGTATTTTTCTATTGTATTTTTAGCATCGTCCAAATTAACTCCGGTTTTTTCTTCTACTGCGGATTTAATATCGCTATTGTTTGCATAATCATTTGCTTTTGACTGCAAATCTCCAGTAATGTTCTCTAAAGTTGAAAGAGTATCTGCTAAATCATTATTGTCCGGATAAACATTTTTGTACACTATGGATTTGGCCATGTGAACTGCAATATCCCTGTCGTTGCACAGGATTAAAATATTGTCTTGGGTTGTTTCATTAGATAATGGAATGCAATAAAATTTACCGTTATAATTCACTTTAATGACATCAAATAAGTGGATTTCCAATAATTCATCAGCATTTAGGACATAACATGTAACACCATCAATCTCCTGTTTTTCTCCACTTTTTATAAGCTCATTTAGTGCAGTGAATCCTAATTCTGTTACTTGGATAAAATTGGGATCCTCGTGACTGTTGTATGTGACCAGTATTCCATTGTTCCAATTCCATATTTTGGCTCCCTCAATATTTTTCACATATTTGGTTTCGTTGGCGGGAACTTCTATTGTAGTTCCGTTTGGTGTTATATCAATTCTTTCATAGTTTACTGTGGTTAACATTACAAAAATAACTCCTGCTGCTATGATAAGCAGTATTATTCCAATTATAATAATTTTTCTGTCCATAAATAACACTTCTGTGAAGAATTTTAAAAGATTAAAAAATAGTTTTTACTGGCATTTGATGGCCTGCCAGGTTATATCAAAGTTTTTCTCAAAAATGGAATCAGTATTATCATTTGAAAAAATTAACCAAGAATATTGAATTCCCATAAACATTACAATCAATGTTTCGACAATGTTTTCAGTTGAGAAGTCCTGTCTGATTTCATTTCTCCTTTTGCCATCTTCGACAAGGTCGGTTAAAAATATTCTAATATCTTTTCCTGTTTGTGCAACTATGCTGTTAACCTCATCCTCGGCATATCCTGTTGCGGTTAAAAGAAGTATCACATCATTATAATTGATGTTTTCATTGATGTTTTCAATTTCCACGCCGTTTATGTAGTGATGTAAAATATAAGACAAGGCGTCATGAATTTTCTCCCTTGATGAACCTTCAAGAATGATTTGATCAAAATCGATTTTAATATAATCCACCATATACTTTTGAAGAATTGCTTCAAATATATCGCTTTTATCTGAAAAATGATAATATATGCCGCCTGTTGTCAGTCCTGTGGCATTTCGAATTTCACTGATTGAAATGTCAATTGTGTTTTTCTCCAATATTAATTTAAGCGTTTTCTCAACAATCATATCTTTAGTGTTCATCTAACCACATCATGTTTTTCGTTGTAATTTTATTATTCTTTGAATCTTATCTTTTCCCATTCCAAGTCAAAATTGTCTTCAAAGGATGAAACCATGTCATCAATCCAATATACCTCCCATTTATATTGAATTCCTAAGTATATGCGAATTAAGGACTCTGCAATGTCTTTGGCTGGGAGGTCTTGTCTGATTTCTCTGTTATTTTGACCTTCTACAGTAATTTCTGTGAAGAGTTCCATTAATTCTTTCAAGACATTTCGGTAAATCTCGTGAGAATTTTCATAAGCAAGCACATTTGCAGTTAAAACATCAACTATAATCCTATAATCTACATTATCAATCGTTTCAATTTCGATTCCGCTTTGCTTTTCTTTAAACATTTCAGCCAGGGCATCGTGGATTTTTTCTTTTGCATTTCCTTTTATCTGCTTGAGTTTGTCCATATCGAATTTGATATAATTTATCAAGTATCTTTCAGTAATTTCATTATATATTTTTTCTTTACTTGAAAAATAATGGTATATTCCTCCAATAGCAATTCCTGAGATATCACTAATTTCTCTAATTGAAACGAGGGAGTTCTGTTTTTCAAACATTAATTTTAAAGTCTTTGCTAAAATTAATTCTTTTGTATTCATACATTTAATAATATTATCTTTTATTATTATTAAATAATATAGAGAACGAACGTTCTGTTACATCTAAAATTGATATGGTGAACGAATGTTCGGATATATTGAAAAATTGCAACTAACATCATATTTTTTGTTCATTAAACAACAAAAACTTTATAAAACAATAAATGGATAAATATTAGTGAGAATAATATTGAACATCTAAATTAAACATAATTTGTTAATATTTTCTTATAAATTTTATAGATATGGAGGATTAGGAAAAAATGAATGAAACTGTTAAGCAACACTCATGGATTCCATTAGTATTAGTGGCTTGTGCTTCATTTATTATAACATTGGATGCTACATTCATGAATGTTAGTATTTCTAAGGTTGTAGTTGACCTGCATACTGATGTTAGTACCATTCAATTGATCATGTCCTTTTATACACTCATCACTGCAGCATTCATGCTGCTGAGTACCAAACTTCAGGATATAGTTGGTAAAAAGAAACTGTTCATAATTGGTACCGTACTTTATGGTGTCGGTACATTTACCGCAGCTATAAGCTGGAGTACAGGAGTGTTATTTATCGGATGGGCATTGATTGAAGGTATTGCAGGAGCATTAATGACACCTGCTACTGTTTCCCTTATAAGTGGAATTTATCATGGTGAACAGCGTACATTTGCATTGGCAATTGAAAGTGTAATGGTTTCCATTTCTGCAGCTGTCGGTCCGCTCTTTGGAGGGGTCATGACAACATTTTTCAGTTGGAGATGGGGATTCGCAATTGAATTAATATTTGTTATATTCATTTTAGTAATGCAAAGTAAAATACCTGATTTCAAACCTACAGAATCTAAAAGCGATTTGGATATTACTGGTGCTATAATTTCATTAATAGGACTTGTATTGTTCGTATGGGGTATTTTAATGCTAACAAAAGATACTTCAACCAGTATAATGGTAATCGTTGCAGGTTTAATTATCTTAGCAGCATTTGCATGGTTTGAAAGTAGAAGAAAAGGTAATGGTAAAGTACCGTTACTTGATATGGGATTATTCAAAGACAGAAATTTACGTGTAGGAGCAATCATTAGATTAATTGGTTGTCTTGCAATGGGAGGAGCATTGTTTGCTGTTTCCTTGTTCCTGCAAAGTGTAATGCAGTTAAACGCATTAAATACAGGTTTGACCACACTGCCGATGACTATAGGTCTGCTTATATTTGCAATAGCAGCTCCAAGTTTATCCACTAAAGTTGGTCATAAGAAATTAATAGCATTAGGATCTTTAATCGCAATCATTGGATGTATTATTTTAAGCTTCCAATTCAGATTGAACACATCAATGTATGATTTAATGCCTGGTTTGTTTGTATTGGGTGCTGGACTTGGTTTCGTAATGTCTCTAAGTACAGATATTTCATTAACCAATATTCCTAAGGAAAATGAAAACAATGCATCCGGTGTTCTTACAACCACTCAGACATTAGGTGAATCAATGGGTACAGCAATTATTGGGGTAATTTTAATTCTTGGAGTTATGGGAGGTCTTAGTACCGCAATCGATATGTATGCACCAGAGCATTCAAACGACCCACAATTCTTTGATGATGCAGCAAATTTCCTCCAAACAGCAGGTACTGAAAATATTACACAGGACAGTACTCTTGTGAATGCTGTAGATACCATTATTCAGGAAGCTATGGGATTCGTAATGATAATAACGGCAATTCTGCTGGCAGTTGTATTTATTGCAACGCTGCGGCTGCAGCCGAAAAAAGAATGAGAGTTTAACTCTCATTTCCCTTTTTAATATATAATCAAATTTTTGGAGGAAAAAATATGGAATCAAATCAAATATCTGGATTATTATCAATAATTTTAGGATTAATTTTTATAATTTGTCCTATTTTTAGTACCGCATTTCTGTCCATTCTTATTGGATTGAGTTTAGTATTCTTTGGTATAGCATTAATACTATCAGGATTTTCAGCAGTCAATATTATTGTTGGAATTCTGGCCATCATAGTGGGGCTGGTATTCGTATTTAATATTACTGCATTATCATTCATTTTCGGATTACAATTCTATATCATTGGTATCCTAATGGTTTTAGCAGGTATTGTTGGTCTTATTTCAGATACACAAATCGGAAAACTCGCTTCTGTATTAATTATAGTTTTAGGTATAATATCCTTTGCTCTTGGAGGATTTTCAATCGATCAACCTCTTTTCGCTGCAATTCTTATAGGTGTAGCTTTAATCATCCAAGGTGTAAGATTATATCTCGAATAGAAGCAAAATAAGCAATCTTTTGATTGCTTATATTTATTTTTTTAATTCTACTATTTTTTAACGGTTGATTTCATGATTAAATTTATCATCCTTTTCAGTATGAATTTAAATTAAAGAATTTTTCAGCATTTTTGAATGCGATTTTATCAATTTCTTTTTGATTAAAGCCCTGTCTTGTCAATTCGCGTATTGTCCTTGGAACGGATAACGGATCTGAAGGCTTATTGCTCATGTCACTGTTTAATAGAAATTTGTCAAAACCATATTCATCTAAAATATCAATGGCTTCAGATTTGTCCATTTTTTGTGGCTGAACTGTCAATCCTAAAGTGTAGTCTGTTGAAATTACCTTATCAACAACGTTTGAATTAATGTGGTCTATAACTACATATTCCGGTGAAATGTGCTCAGGCAGAATATTCAATATCTCATCAAGCACTTTTTCCTTGTTTTTTCTGGGTGTATGGATAATAACATTTGTCTTTGTCTCTTCGGCTATGTCCAGCTGCTTTTTGAATACTTCGTATTCCTTTTCAGTCAAGTCCTCAAGTCCGATTTCTCCAATTGCTATGATTTGTTTATTTTCTATCCATTTATATAAATTGTCATAAATCAGTTCTCCGTCAACATTGGAGTTTGTCGGGTGTATGCCCAATGCGACTTTCAGGTCCAGTCCGTATTCTTCAGCTCTTTTGGTATCATAGTTCAGGATTCTCATCAAATGATTTAAAAGGATGCTATCATTATTTATGATGTATGGATAATAAGCGCATGTTACTGCAGTGTCTATTCCAGATACATACATTTCATTGAAATCTTCACCGCTTCTTGCATCAGCATGTATATGTGTGTCTATCATTTTAATCACTTTTTAATTTTCACTTAGTTATTAGTATATTGCTTTTAAATTAAAAAATTATCCTGACTGAAGTCATGATTTATATATTTTTTGCAAGTGCGATTAGGCGACTAGTCGCACTTACACAGGTTTTATAATGGAGTATTATAAAAAATATGATAAGTAATACTGGTGGTGAAAATTATGAATGAGATTTCAAAAACAATAAAAAACTATTATTCAATATCAGAAGACTTAAAATTTTTGCCGAAATCCCTTATGAGGATGAAAATACTAAAAACGTTATATGAATGTCCTATGAACATGAAAGAAATAAATTATAAGACTAAGATTAATTATAGTGCAATATCGAATATTGTCCATAAACTGGAGTTGGATGGCTATATTTATCGTGAGAACAATTATTATTTCTTATCCAATACAATGAAAGTCTGCATGGGTAATGTATTCGATTTGGAAGATTTAATGTTGATGATGGAAGATCTTTTTCCAATTATTCAAAATCATAATGTAAATTTTTTCCCGAAAGATTCATTATGCAACTTCCATTATTTAAAGAATATTCATCTGGTCGAATCAAATGGTGTGGATGCCTATATGGTATATTCTTTAATTTCAAACTCCATTAAAAACGTAAAAAAAGTACAGGTAATGCTTCCTTTTTCATATGATGAGTTCAATAATGGACTGAATAATGTATTATCAAAAAACAGGTCCGTTCATATTATAACTCCGACAGATATCAAGGATATTTTAGTTAAAAATTTAGATACTTCCAATCATAATCTGAAACTTGAATATTTTAATGGAAACAGCTTCAATTATTTTCTTTTGATATGCACTGACAAGAAAATGATTTTGGGATTTTTTAGAGATAATGGGGCTTTTGATTTAAATAGAATTTTAATATCTTCTGATAAAAATTGCATTTTTTGGGCAAATTCATTGTTTGAAAATTTTAAAAATGAGAATAGGATAAATGAGTATTAAACTCATTTATAATATTTTTCTAAATATTCCTGTAATTCATCAATAGGAATTCTTTCCTGAGCTTCAGTGTCCCTATCCCTTACAGTAACCATATTGTCGTCTTTACTTTCATAATCCACGGTCACTGCAAGAGGAATACCGATTTCATCAGCTCTTGCATATCTTTTACCGATTGTATTACCTTCATCATATTCTACAGTAAATCCTGCTTCTCTTAAAGTGTTTTTCAACTCTGTTGCAATTTCCGGAAGTCCGTCTTTTTTAACAAGAGGATATACTCCCACCTGAACAGGAGCAACTGATTTTGCGAATTTGAAGTAGTCTTTTTCTTCAGTTTCTGTAAATGAATGCAATAATACTGAATATACGATACGGTCAATACCGAATGAAGGTTCAATTACGTGAGGAACGATTTTTTCACCCGTAACGTCTTCCTCCACCTCTTCAATAATCAGCAATTCCTTATCCACTTCATAAGTATCGTCCAATTCAATAACGTATTTTCCAGCACTTTCCAATGCGGAAATTATTTCCTGAGGGTCTGCCTCTTCAATGGCCTGTTTTACTTTAGGTGAATCTCCTTTAAATACAGGTCCGAATTTGGATAAGTTAGGTTTAACTACGGTTTTTTGAACTTTTTTAGGTTCATCATACTCTTTGAATACGTATAAATCATCATTACTGAATTTTGAGTGTGAAGATAAGTCATAATCTCCTCTGTCAGCTATTCCGATTATTTCAACCCATCCGTATTTGTCGGTTTTGACTTCAACATCCCAGCAGTCAAGAGCGTAATGAGCCATTTCTCCGGCCAGATGCTGACGGAATCTTAAAGCGTCATTAGGAATTCCGATTTCGTTTAAGAATTTACGTGCTAAATATAACTGATAGATTAACATTTCATTAGCAACAATGCCTTTGTCAAGCGCTTCACGTGCAGTGATTTCCAAAGGTTCCAGGTCATTTTCCTGAACTTCCTGTGAATTCAACCTTAAAATTTCATCTTCAATCTGTGAAAATTTAGGCGTAGTTTTGTCGCTAGGGTCTAAAAATATTTCAGCTTCGGCTTGTGTAAATTCCCTTAACCTGATAACACCTTGTCTTGGAGAAATCTCATTTCTGTAGGCTTTACCGAGCTGAACTGCACCGAATGGAAGTTTTCCTCTAAAGAATCTTTCAAGACGTTTGAATAAAATGAATATTCCCTGTGCTGTTTCAGGTCTCATGTAACCTACTTTGTTTCCTTTAGCTCCAATCTGTGTTTTAAACATTAAGTTATAATCCCAGATATTGGCCAAATCTCCCCCACATTCAGGACATTTGATGTTGTTTTCAGCTACAATTTTATCCATTTCGCTGTTTTCAAGGCTTTCAACATCCTGTCCGATAGCTTCTTCAATAATGTGGTCTGCTCTGTAAACTTCTCCACAGCTTTCACATTTTGTCATAGGGTCTGTAAAATTGTCAACGTGGCCTGATGCTTTGAGAACTTCTTTTGGCATTACGGTAGGTCCTTCTATTTCATAGAATCCTTCACCGGAAACGTATTGTTTTCTCCATTTCTGCATAATATTGTTTTTCAAGCTTGCTCCTAGAGGACCATAATCGGTAAATCCTGAAACTCCAGAATATATTTCAAATGATGGCCATAAAAATCCTCTTTTTGCACTGATGTTTGTCATTTTGTCATGATTCATAAATATTAACTTCCATTATTTTTTTAATTCGTAATCTAATTTAACTCTACTGCTTTCAGGACTGACTTGTCCCATATATTTACTATTTCTATCAGGGTGTCCGTATGGGATCTCTGATGGTGTTGTCATTGTTTCAAAAACAATCTGACACACTCTCTGACCAGGATAAAGGGCAACAGGCATTGCGCCGATATTTGATATTTCAAGTGTAATCTTACCTTCAAATCCGGGATCGATAAATCCAGCAGTCACGTGCATCGTAACGCCAAGTCTTCCCATACTGGAACGGCCTTCCACACGGGCTACAAGGTCATCAGGAACTTTGACATATTCTAATGTCGTAGCTAAAGCGAATTCATTGGGGTGAATTATGAATGCTTCACCTTCTTTAACGGTACTTGATTCCATGTAAGATGCAATGTCTTCCTCATCTTTAGGGTCAATATATGCTTTCCTGATTACTTTAAATACTTTAAATTCATCTCCCAATCTCATATCAACGGAAGATGGTTGTATCTGTTTTTCATCTAAAAGAGGATCAATAACAATCTTTTCCTCTTCCAAATATTCTTTAATAGTCTTATCACTTAATATTGCCATTTTATCACACTTGAAATTTAATCAGTTTCTATTAGATTTTCCATTCTATTTACCACATTATCAATGGTTTTATCAGTATAATCAATTGTAAGAGCTCCAAATTTACAGTTGTTTACACATTGTCCGCAGCCTTTGCAGTTATCGGAATCAATGATGATTTTACCGTCTTTTTCACTTATTGCATCAAACATGCAAACCTCTTTCAAACATTTCATGCAGCTCTTACACTTATCAGAATCATATTTTAAGTTAACTCCTTCCAGTTTTTCCAGTTTATCGGATATGTCATTATGCAGATTAGGATATACTTTCCATAAGCAGCAGCATGGACAGCAGTGACAAATTGTAAGCAATCCTTCGCCAGGCCTTACATTCATCCAAACTGTGTCTATCTTATTTCTGCCGATAATATGATTTAATCCTGCAGCATCTGCCTCATCAACCTGCTTCAGTGCTTCTTCAACGCTTGCTTCATGACATATAGTTCTTGGTATCTTTTTAGTTGTGGGGCCGAGGAATATGCAGCCGATATCCTGAGGATAGTCTTTACAGTCATTGGATGTCCTGCATAGGCAGCTGTTCATTATTACAATATCATCGCAACGTTTTATGACTTCTTTAATCACTTGAGTCGGTAAGAATTCAGATTTTTCAGCCTCAATTTTTTTGTTTACATTGATTGTATTTGGAATAACAACGATTTCATCCTTTTCAAATAGCATTTTATTGATTATTTTTTTGGCTATCTTTGATTTTTTCGTTAAACCAGCAATCCAGAATCTCCAGTTGAATATTCTGTTCACAACAAATATGATGACTTCTGCAAAACTTATTCTTCTCATGCTTACTCCATTTTATTTTTTATTCTTCTAAGGATACCTTTAAATGTATGTGCTTCGCGCCCTGTAATGAAGGCCCTATTTATGATATTTTTAAATGATTTCAATCCGGTTTTCTTTTTGTGCTCTGGAATATCCAGTTTATCAATCATTTCCTCCATATCCCTGATTAGGTATTCCTTTTCAAGAGCACTACTTTCTTCAAGTCCCTCTACAGCGTATTCATGCTTATTTTTAAACAATTCATAAAATATTATTGCTGCTGCATGGGAAATGTTTAAGATAGGATATGTGGGGTCTGTCGGAATGGAAACGCAAATGTCACAGTTTTCTATTTCCTTATTTGAAAGGCCGTCTCCTTCTCTTCCAAACAATATTGCGATTTTATTATTAATATTAATGCTTTCAGCCAATTGTTCCGGTTTTATAGGTATTCTTGATAAATTGTAGCTTCCTCCGGCTACACCTGTTGATGCAACTTTAAAATCAATTCTTTTTGACTGGTAAAATTCATCAAGGCTTGGATAAACCAAAGCATTTTCAACAATATATTTGCCGTGTGTTGCCTGATAGTAAGCTTCAGGAGTTAATGTTGGAGGATTTATCAAAACTAAATTTTTCAATCCGAAGTTAGCCATTGTCCTTGCAAGAAATCCAATATTTCCCGGAGTTTCACATTCGACAAAAACGATGTAAATATTGTTCTTGAATAAATCCAGTTCTGTTTCCTCTTCCTTGGGCTGCTGCTGCAAATCTTTAATTGCTAAAGATTGACCTCTTGATTTCGCTTTTTTTGTGGAAGTTGATTTCTTTTCAGCTTTTTTATCTTCTTTGGGTGAATTGATGGGTGCCGTTTCGACAACTTTCTGTTCACTTACAGCTGTATCTCCTATATTAATCAACTCCAAATAATTTTATTCATATGATTTTTCTAATAATTCTAAAATGTGCATAGCTTTAACGTTTTCTTCATCAATGTCGTTCAGTCCGTCCTGAAGATTGCGTTGACAGAATGGACATATTGTAATGACTGCATCAGCACCAGTATCCTTAATCATGTCTGCTTTTGCTTTTGAAAGTTCCATTGCTATGTCAGGTCTTCCGGATTTTATTCCTCCCCCTGCACCGCAGCATTGGCAAGGGTAAAGCATCTCTTCAAATTCGACGCCAGGTATTTTCTCAATTATTTCCCTTGGCTGGTCTTTAATTCCCTGGCCTCTGCCCAAGTGGCATGGGTCATGATAGGTGACTTTCATATTCACTTCTTTCATTTTATCAGTATCGAGCTTATCAACCAGAAATTCGCTTATGTCCATCACATTAAGCTTTGAACCGAATTGCGGATGATTGTTCTTGAGTGTAGAGCCACATCCGGAACATAATGTAATTACAGTATCATAATCCTTGAACACTTCTTTGTTCTTGTCAACCAGGCTCTGAACGAGTTCGGTCTGTCCTGTTCTCAAAAGAGGTGATCCGCAGCAGACCTGGCCTTCAGGAATGTCAATTTTAATGTCATTGGCTTCAAGAACCTTAAGCAGGCTATGTCCTATCTTCTGCATTTTATTGTCAAGCATGCATCCTGTAAACAATGCCACATCAGAGCCATTGTAATTGTCAACTTGGCTGATGAAGCTTTCACCGTCACAGCTGACTGACCTGCCGGTTGTTTTGACATTCTCATTGAATGACACATGCTCAGGCAACGGGCCTAAGTTTTCGGAGCATGCAATAGCTCTCATCTTTTCAATCGCATCGCCAAAGGTATTGATGTTTTTAGGACAAACCGCCAGACATTTTCCGCAGCTGGTACAGTTGTATAATCCTTCATCCAAACCTTCTTTTATACGATTAAAATCTTCACGAGGGTCAGATTCGAATTTGGATAGGTATCTCATTATATATGGTCCGCCGAATTCTGCCGTTGCAAAATTAACGACAGGACATGTTGAAAGGCATGAATAGCATTCGATACAGCTTCTGACTTTTTTGGTTTCTGCAGTATTTTCCTTATTCAATGTCGTATCCAATTCATCTTTATTTTCAGAATGCAGATTCAATTGCAAATCCTTTACTTTATTTTCTATTTCACTTCTGTCGACAATTAAGTCTTTAATGACTGGAAAGCGTAATGGTTCTATTCTCGCATTGTCCTTAATCTCTTTTTGACAGGCAAGTGCACCATTACCGTTAAATAAAATTCCACAAGATCCGCATTGTCCTGCTCTACAAGAACTTCTGAAGCTGATATCAGCATCATACTTGTCGTTAATTGCTTGAAGAGCATCCAAAACTTTCATTTGTGGAGTTTTTTCAATTTCATAACACTCCATATGTGGTTCATCATCAATCTCTTTGTTGAACCTGGAGACATAAACTTTAATCATCACTTTTCCCTCTTTATAAAGCTAGTCAAAATATCTATAAGTTTATATTATATTTTGAACTTATTATTATAATATAATTATCTATTTATATTATAATTTTAAGATTTTTTGAGGATAAATATAATGAATTTAAAAGAATTAGTTACTGGAAAATCTGGTGAAAAACAGTTTTTGCTTGGAAATGAGGCTGCTGTAAGGGGCGTGATTGAGGCAGGAATATCCATTGCAGCAACTTATCCTGGAACTCCTTCATCAGAAATAGGAAATATATTATCAGTGCTTGCTAAGGATGCAAACATTTATTTTGAGTTTTCAACAAATGAAAAGGTCGCAATGGAAGTTGCAGCAACAGCAGCGGCATCCGGACTTCGTTCATTTACATTCATGAAGCATGTCGGAATGAATGTTGCTAGCGATTCATTCATGACTACGGCATACACTGGTGTCAATGGTGGAATGGTTATTTTAACGGCAGATGATCCTTCATTGTTTTCATCTCAAAATGAGCAGGATACACGTAATTATGCACGCTTGTCAAATGTTCCTGTGCTTGAACCGTCCAATTGTCAGGAAGTTAAGGATATGGTCAAGTATGCATTTGATTTGTCTGAAGAATATGGGTTGCCTGTTATTGTAAGAACAACCACTCGTGTATCTCACATGAGAGGGGTTGTTGAATTTGGAGATATTAATGACAACTCATCAAATAATGATGATCACTGGATGAGGGGTCACTTTGATAAGGACCCTTCAAAATATGTTCCGGTTCCGGCATTTGCAGGCAAAATGCATGAAAGGCTTTGTGCAAAAATCAGCAAAATAAATGATGTAACCAACAAATCCGATTTCAACACTTCACAATCCTTTTCTGACAATAAAAAATATGGAGTAATTTCTTCAGGAAGCGCATATAATTATGCTTATGATGTTATCAAATTCAATGATTTGGATATGGACATATTAAAAATCGGATTTTCTTATCCGTTCCCAGATAAAAAAGTATTTGATTTCATTAAGGATTTGGATGAGGTCTTCATTGTTGAAGAAGTCGATCCGATTATGGAAAAGGAAGTTTTAGCTATTATTGGCCGTGAAAACCTTGATGTTACTGTCCACGGTAAACTGGATGGAACATTGCCTCAATGTTATGAATTCAATTCAGATATTGTAAGCGAAGGATTCGATAAAGTCATGAATTTCATAAATAAACAGGACATCACATTTACTGACAGTCTAAATAAATTAAGTGATGAAATACCATCAAGAGCTCCTGTTCTATGTGCAGGATGTCCTCACAGGGCAATGTATTATGGAATCAATATAGCTATTGAGGAACTGGGCTTAAAACCTTCCGATGTTGTTTTTGCATCAGATATTGGATGTTACACTTTAGGTATCAATCCTCCTTATAATGCTGCGGATTACCTCTTGTCAATGGGATCCAGTGTCGGTGACGGTTGCGGATTTTCAGTTTCAACAGACCAGAAGGTTGCAAGTTTTATTGGGGATTCCACGTTCTTCCACAGCGGTGTTTCTCCGTTAATCAATGCTGTTCACAATAAGCATAATTTTGTTTTGACTGTCCTTGATAACAGGATTACTGCAATGACTGGCGGTCAGCCAAATCCGGGTATTCCTGTGGATGGTATGGGTGATGAAGCGCCTGAAATTTCCATCCGTAAATTGGCCCTTGCCTGTGGCGTTGACTATGTGCGTGTAATCAATCCGTTTAATCTGGAACAGGTTGTCAAAACATATAAGGAAGCTTTCGAAAGAGATGACACTGCAGTAATTATTTCAAAAGCACCATGTACATTGATTAAAGGTTTAACCAAAAAACCTCCAGTTAAATTCATTGAATCCAATTGTAATAATTGTGATAAATGTGTAAATGAACTTGCATGTCCTGCCATTTCAAAAGTTGGCGGAAAAATAGAAATTGACACTTCAATGTGTGATGGATGTGGAGTCTGTATTCAGGTTTGTAAATATGGTGCATTGGAGGTGGGAAAATGAGTTACAGTATTTACATTTGCGGTGTAGGAGGCCAGGGAATCATTAAAACCTCCGTTATCATTGGTGAAGCTGCAATGAACCAGGGTTTGGATGTTGTGATGAGTGAAATTCATGGAATGTCACAAAGAGGAGGATCTGTATCAACTGAACTAAAGATTGGTGATTACAACAGTTCAATCATACCTGACACTACTGCAGATATGCTGCTTTCATTCGAGCCGATTGAAACCATAAGGGGTTTGCATAAGGTAAATAAGGATAGTAAGATTGTTTATAATACTCATCCGATTATTCCGTCTTCCACTAATGATGCCTATCCTAGTGTTGAAAGCATTACGAATTCTTTAAAGGAAAATTTTACTCATGTATTGCCTATTGATGCTACTAAATTGGCTTTGGAAGCGGGAAACGTTTTATCTTTAAATATGGTTCTTTTAGGTGCCGTAACTGCTGATGATAAATTTCCGTTATCAAAAGATTCAGTTATTGAAGCAATGAAAAATAATTTGCATGAAAGGTTCCATGATTTAAATTTAAAAGCTATTGAAAGTGGATACAATTCAATCAAAGGTTAAATATTTAAATATTATTATAATTAAATCTTTAATTAGATAAAAAAGTGGGGATATTATGGCTTACCAAATAGATAATGCTATCGTAAAAAAAGATAGAACCGGAAAATTAACATTGATTGATCCTGAAGGCAATTTTCGAGATGAAGATGCTTTCATTGCAATTAAAAGTGATGATTTGATAACAATTCAACTTTTAATTAACAGTATATTAAATAATGACTTTAAAAGCTGGAGAGAACTTGGTGTAATTCCAGATTCAGAACCAGTTAAAAGTTTGCTTCCACGATTAGGTTATTCCAGGGAAGATATTGCTAAATTATTAAAAGAATTCTAATTCTTTTACTTTTTTTATTATTAATGACGGTTTTTCTAAAAAAATAATGAGAAAAGATAATTAAATCTTTTCAAGTTCTTCTTCAGTGAGTATTTTAGCATCTTTTGCTTCAAATGCTTCAATTGCCTTTTCAGTATTTTCTACTTTTATTGCAACAATAGCTTCTTCAGGTTGGCTGCTGACGAATGCATAAATGTATTCCAGGTTAATGTCTGCGTCATCTAAGATAGCTAAGGTTTTATTCAATCCATTTGGTTTGTCTGGAACTGCAACAACAACAACTTCACTTTCTTTTACAATAAATCCGTCTTCTTCCAACGCTTCAATTGCTTTTTTATTGTCGGATACAATTAATCTTAAAATACCATATTTTGTTGTATCTCCAACAGATAATGCACGAATATTCACGTCTGCTTTAGCTAATGTGTCAATTGCTTTTTTAATTCTTCCTTCTTTGTTTTCGATAAAAACTGAAATTTGTACTGCCATTTTTCCACCTTTTTATAAATTTCTTTCATCGATTACACGAACAGCTTTACCTTCACTTCTAGGGAGTGATTCCGGTTCACATAATGTTACATCCACTCTAAGTCCGGTTTCTGATCTGATTGATGCCTGTATTTGTTTTTCTACTTTTTCCATTTCTTTTACTTCATCTGAGAATAATTCCTTGGAAGCCTCTACTTTAACTTCCACTTCATCTAAGATGTCCGGTCTGGTTACATGTATCATGTAGTTTGGACTTATTCCTTCAATTTTAAGCAATGCTTTTTCAATTTGGGATGGGAATACCATTACACCTTTGATTTTTAACATGTCGTCACTTCTTCCGGTGATTCTGGTCATTCTCACAGTAGTTCTTCCACATTCACATTTATCGGCAATTAATGAAGTTAAATCTTTTGTTCTAAATCTTAAAATAGGCATTCCTGTTTTTGTAAGTGAAGTTAATACGAGTTCTCCGTTTTCTCCATAGTCAAGTGTTTCTCCTGTCTTTGGGTTTATTATTTCAGGATAGAAGTGATCGTCCTGGATGTGCATTCCGTTCTGTTCGCTGCATTCCTGTGCAACACCAGGTCCCATTACTTCGGTCAAACCGTAAATGTTGTATGTTTTGATTCCGAGTGATGCTTCAATTCTTTTTCTCATTTCATCTGTCCACATTTCAGCACCGTGAATTCCTGCTTTTAAATTAATGTCTTCTAGTGGAATTCCTGCTTTTTCACGGGATTCTCCTAAATACATTGCATATGAAGGGGTACAGGTCAATATGTCACTTTGGAAGTCGACCATGGTGTCCAATTGCCTTTGGGTATTTCCTGCTGAAATTGGAATTGTTATTGCACCCATCATGTTTCCTCCGTGGTGAATACCGAATCCTCCGGTAAATAAACCGTATCCGTAGGCGTTTTGAATAATGTATTCTTTTTCAGCACCAGCCATTTTTAATCCACGTGCAATGCATTCTCCCCATATGTCCAAATCGTTTTGGGTATATCCGGTCACTGTAGGTTTTCCGGTTGTACCTGATGATGCGTGGATTTCTACAATTTCATCACGTGGAACTGCAAGCAATCCTAGAGGATATGCTTCTCTTAGGTCACTTTTTGTTGTAAATGGAATTTTTTCAATGTCTTCTAAAGTTTTGATGTCTTCAGGTTTAAGTCCTATTTCATCAAATCTTTTTTTATAGAACTCCACATTTTCATATGCTAGTTTTACGGTTTCCTGCAATCTTTTCAGCTGAAGTTCTTCTTTTTCTTCTTTTGTCATACATTCTGTTTTTTCATCCCAAAACATATTTATCCCTATTTTAAAATTTTTTTAATACGTGTTATATTTTCGTTTTTTATATAATATAAAGCTTTTTTCATTGTCCAAATGTGTACAATACAGTGTCAATCTTTTAAATTCTGATTATATTATTTTTCATCTTTTTTAATAATTGTGTAGTTGTACATTAATGTACATTAATGTATTTTTAATGATAATCTTTAAATAAATTGGATTATATATAATAGATTGCTAATGTAAATTTTATTATGAGGTTTATTTATGGATGTTATGATTTTAACTATTGTATTTATAATCTACATTTTCGCATTAGTTCTTGTAGGTTATTATGCATACAAAAAAACCAATTCCTCTGAAGACTTTATGATAGCTGGTAAAGACACACATCCATTTATTATGGCAATGAGTTATGGTGCTACTTTTATTTCGACGGCAGCTATTGTAGGTTTCGGTGGAGTTGCTGGTCAGTATGGTATGAGTGTTTTATGGTTAGCCTTTTTAAATATTATTATAGGTATATTCGTTGCATTTGTATTTTTAGGAAAAAGAACTCGTAGAATGGGGCATGCTTTAGGCTCTTTAACGTTTCCTGAGTTCTTAGGTAAACGTTTTGATTCCAAATTTATTCACTATGCTTCAGGATTAATTATTTTCTGTGCAATGCCTCTTTATGCAGCTGTTGTATTGATTGGTGCTGCAAGATTTTTAGAATCTTCACTTTTAATTGATTTCAGTATTGCATTGCTTATTTTATCCATTATTATTACATTCTATGTATTATTTGGTGGTATCCGTGGTGTAATGTATACAGATGCATTGCAAGGAACAATCATGGTTATTGCAATGGTGTTCCTGCTTGTATTTGTATATTGGTTGCTTGGCGGAGTCGACACTGCAAACACTGCACTTTCAGGAATGGTGAACTTGTATCCTGCCGAAGCCACGGCAACGGGGGGTACGGGGTGGACGAGCTTCCCGACGTTTGGAACACCATTCTGGTGGTCCTTAGTGTCATCTACCCTTATTGGTGTAGGTATAGGTGTACTTGCCCAACCTTCATTGATTGTAAGGTTCATGACTGTAAAATCAGATAAGGAATTAAACAGATCTGTCCTGATTGGCGGTATTTTCATTGCAATCATGCCAACAACTGCTTACATTGTAGGTTCATTGTCCAATGTCTATTTCTATGACAAGTTAGGTCAGATTGCAGTTGATGTCGTTGGGGGAAACATCGATAAAATCATTCCAACGTTTATCACAATGGCATTGCCTGAATGGTTTGTTTACATCTTCCTGTTATCCCTGATTGCAGCTGCAATGTCAACGATATCTTCACAGCTTCATACTCAGGGTACAGCATTCGGTGTGGACATTTACGGTACAATAAGGGATAAGGCTAAACAGAAATTGGACCAGGTTACCATTTCAAGAATCGGTATATTGATAGCTATTATATTGGCATTGATTATGGCTTTCTCACTTCCTGGAAGTGTAGTTGCTTTAGGAACAAGCCTGTTCTTTGAAATCTGTGCAGCAGCATTCCTGCCTGTATTTTTAGGTGCCTTGTACTGGAAAGGAATTACAAGACTTGGGGCTATTGCAGGTATTTTATCCGGAACCTTTGTAAGTTTGTTCTGGTTGATTTTCGTATTTGCAAAAACCGCAAAAGGTCTCGGAATCTGTATGGCGTTATTGGGTATGGAAACAATATTGCCTGCCGCACCATGGCCGTTCATTGATGTAATGCTGATAGCTGTTCCGATTTCAGCAATATTCACTGTTGTTGTAAGTTTACTTACCAAACCTCCTGCTTCTGAGGTAATTGATGAAGCATTCAAAAACATTGATAATATGGGTGATGCATAATGGTAATTTTAGGAATTGAAGACCCTTGGATTTGGGGAGTATATGTTGGAATTATCTTATCTACGCTCCTATGTATTGTTTATGGTATCGTAAACTGGAATAAAGGAGATTAAATCCTTTATTCATTTTCTATTTTTTAATAAAATATTAATATCAATTCTTTAAATAGTATATTTAATGAATGTTAATCACGATGAAAAGATTTTTACAAAAGCATTTTTTTTAATCTTTCTAGCATTGCTTTTCACAGCTCTTGTAATGTATGCGTTAATGTCTACAGTTACTGAATATGCAACATCAATGGGTTCTACAGCCATGATTGCAGGGCTAGTGTCAGGAGTTTATATTTTCGGCGGACTGATATCAAGAATCTATTCAGGCAATGCCCTTGAAAAAAACAGCTGGAAAAGGATAGCATTAATCTTCATGACAATTCATTTCATTTCATGCTTTTTGTACTTTTTTGTGGATAATGTCTATCTGCTTATTCTTGTCAGATTCATCCATGGTATCGGTTTTGGTGCGTCAGCCAATGCAATAGTCACGATTGCCAGTGTGATACTTCCTCAAAAGCGCTTTGGAGAAGCATTTGGTTATTTCATGCTGGGAACTACAATAGCTGTAGGTCTGGGTCCTTTCATAGGAGGATTTCTTTACGATAATGCCGGTTCATCAGGATGTTTTTTGGCGGCGGCCGTTTTCAGTGGAATTGCATTAACCAGTCTATTTTTCATTGATGTTGATAGTTATCAGCCAAAAAATGCAAATGTTTTAGAAAAGGAAAGCTACGGTATTTTGGAAAAAATCTTTGAATTCAAAGCTATTCCAGTTTCTTTGTTTACTGCATTAACTGCATTAGGTTATGTGTCTGTTTTGTCATTTTATCGCCTTTATGCGGTTGATGTTGGCTTGGTTGAAGCATTTTCATGGTTTTTTATAGTATATTCAATATGTCTTGTTATTTCCAGGCCTTTGGCCGGTAGAATTCAGGACAATTATGGCGACATGATAATTTGTGTAACGGGAATTGTCGCTCAAAGTATCGGTTTGTTTTTAATAGCCATGATTCCTTCAGATATTACTGTTTTTATCTGTGCAATCTGTCTTGCTTTGGGATTCGGAACACTGAACTCAGCATGTACAGCAATTGTTACAAGAAACTCAAGTAAAAATCGTCGTTCCTACTCATTATCCACATTTTTCATTTTTTGTGATGCAACAATGGGATTTGGACCGGCATTGCTTGGATTTTTCGTATCTTCCAGTGCAGGTTATGCTCCGTTGTATTTTGTAGCTTCATTCATAACAATTCTGGCATTGCCTATTTGCATTTATGCATTAAAAAATTAAATTTTTAGGTTTATAAAAACTTTTTTTTAGATATAACTAAATTTTTATCATTATTTTTGGCAAAACTAAATAATTTATAGTTAATTTTAAATATTACTTTTGTTATAATCTATATTTAACAAATAAAGTTTTTTGATAGGAGATGTTATTATGGCTAAGAAAAAAGAAATTGACATTGAAGAAACTGCAATCATTGAGGACAATGAAATTCTGGTTAAAGAAAAACAGACTTGGAAGCTAAACGCTATAGAATCCCTTGCTTATGAAGGTATGAAAGGCCTTTTTGTAGGTGCTTTCATGGTTGGAGATATTTTAGGCTTCAACAAAAAAGAAGACACTGAAGAATAAACTTATTTTATCATCAATGAAAAAGAAAATTAATTTTTTCTTTTTCGCCATTTTTCTACTTTTTTTCTAAAAATATAATATTTGGATTTGATATAATTATAATTAATTTTAGGGGGAATAATTTTGAAGTTAAAGAAAAATGATCCTGATTTTTTTGAGATATTCAATAGCTTTAATAACAGGGAAATATTGGAATATGTCTCAATATCAAAAAGAAGTAGATTTATAGTAACTTTAGCCACTTTAATAACAAATACGTCTAAGGAAAAATATGCAATAGCTGTTCGTGACGCTTTGGAAGTATTAAGTCCGATTGAAATAAAAGAAGTATTGTATCAGTCAGTTGCATATGTTGGTCTTGGAAAAACTTTTGAACTCTTTGAAGTAACAAATGACGTTTTGGCTAAAAATGGTGTTGAACTTCCTTTAGAAAGCATATCAACAGTCAATAAAGAAAATAGACATGAAAAAGGTTTGGAAATTCAAAAAAGATATTTCGGTTCAGATGCAATCCAGTCTATGATTGATAATGCTCCTGAAGGTCAGGAAAGATTCAATGACTTTCTGGCAGGATACTGTTTTGGTGATTTTTACACGAGAGACGCATTATCCGACCAGGACCGTGAGTTAATTACATTCTGCGTACTTGCTACACTGGGCGGTTGTGAAAATCAGCTCAGAGGTCATGTATTCGGTAACTTGAATGTTGGTAATAGTAAAGAGGTATTGATTGATGCATTGACTATTCTTCTGCCGTATATCGGTTTTCCAAGAACACTGAATGCATTGGCGATAATAAATGAATATTAATGCGTAAAGCATTAATATTTAAATTTTAAAGTTTCTTCAACAGCCATCATGTTTCTGAATTCGGCTGTAGCGTCATCTAAATAGAATATTGCCATTTCCCAACCGTTTTCTTCATAAACTTTACCTATTTCCGGCATTATTTCAAAGGCCTTTTCAACAAGTTCTGGGTTAGGGTCTGCTTTTGCGGTACCGTAATACCTTATGAATTTGTCTTTTGCATCGTTAAGTGCAACAATTTCTATTTTTGGGTTGGCTTCAATTTGTTTCCATACTTCCTTAAAGCTGCCTACGCCAAAGTATATTTTGTCGTCAACAAGCATCTGGAAACCTAATGGTCTGCATTTTGCCTGGTCACCGTCTACGCTTGCAAGGAAAAATACTCCTGCATCAGTTAAAAAATCACTTACTTTTTTAATATCGGACATTTTATCACCATGTTATATTCTTAATTTTTGACTTATTAACCTTTTTCATAGTAACATTTATATAACATTAAGTTAAAATTATCTTACATGATATCTAAAAAATATATTATTTTAATTCTATTATTGTCATTTTTCATGATTTCTCAAGTTTCGGCTAATGAGAATGTAAGCGAAATCAATGATAATATTTATGGTGATTTGCAATTCAGGGAATTGTCTCCGGTTTATACCTCTGAAGATGAAAGTTCATATCATGTGGTAGTTGGATATAATATTGATGTTTTTTACTATGGAATAAAAAATGTGGATGAAGAAAATTTATCCGACCCTATATCTATTAATTCAACTGCCAATTTGGCTCCCGATAAAGCTAATCCAGATTTCAAAATAGTCATAATAAACAGGACAGGTGATGGGAATGCAACATTATTGTTAAATTCAAATCCTAACGCTACAGGTTTTATCGTATTTTCATTTTTGGATAATCAAAAATTTAATCTTACCAATGGATATTTAAGCTATGACTTTAATAATTTGGAAAAAGGCAGGTACTCCATTGATTTCTATTATAGTGGTGATGAAACATTTGCAAATGGAACTTATAAAGATATAATATTCAAGATACCTTCATTCAACACGAAGATTCTACCTCAAAAGGAAAATTTAACAGTTTATTATAATAATAATGGAACAAATTTCACAATTACTCTTCTTGATGATTTAAACAGACCTTTAAAAGATAAATCTGTTAAATTCAGAATAAATAAACAGGTTTATACCAGACATACAGACTCCAATGGTCAGGCTACTTTGCCTGTCAAATTGAATGTCGGCACATATCTTATGGAAATGGTTTTCGATGGGTCAGCAACTATTGCGGGATGTTCAAACAATACAACGATAAGTATTTTACCAACATTGGAAACAAATGATTTGGTTAAAATTTATAAAAACGATTCACAGTTTTTGGTTAAAGCTTTTGATAGTGAAGCCAATCTTTTAGTTAACAAAACTGTTCAGTTCAATATTAATGGTGTTTTCTACAACCGCACGACAAATGTCAGCGGCATAGCTAAATTGAACATCAATCTCCACCCTGGGGATTACATCATAACTTCAGAAAATTCTGATGGCGGATTTAAGGTAAGCAATAATGTAACTGTTTTACCTTCTATTTTATCCAATGATCTGGTAAAAATTTATAAGAATGATTCACAATTCATTGTTCATATTATCAGTGGTAATGGAACCCCATTGGCTAATGCAAAGTTACGGATGAATATAAATGGTGTTATGTACAATAGAACTACAGATTCTGATGGAAAAGCCAAATTAAATATTAATTTGATTCCTGGCGATTATATCATCACAGTTGAAAATCTCAACGATGGTTGTGTTGTATGCAATAACATTAAAGTGACTCCTTATCTGTTCACTCAGAATTTAGTCAAATATTATAAGAACGAATCTCAATTTGAAGCCAAGTTGGTTGATGAATCATATAATCCGGTAGCTAATCAGCAGATTACTTTCGATATAAATGGAGTAAAATATGTTAGAACAACCAATTCTCAGGGCATTGCTACATTAAGAATCAATCTGTCTCCGGGATATTATGATATTGTAACCAGCAATAACGAATATGTTGTATCCAATCAGATTAAGGTGTTAAATACAATTTTAATGCCTAAAAACTATGCTAGAGGAGAATATATTGATTGGATGGAAGAAACACCTGAAGCATACATATATTCTGTATATGATTCTTTTAGAGAGTATCCTGTTAAAATTCTGGACGGTAATGGAAATCCTTATGCCAATCAGAGCGTCACATTCAATGTTGATGGAAAAGACTATCTAAGAACAACAAATGCTGATGGAATAGCTTCTGTTGGTGGCATTGAGGTTGATAATAGGTATCATTTAATAAAAACATATTATAATGGATATTTCGTCCAGCAACATGTAAAAATGGTAGTATTATATTATAATTAAAACATAAAACATTCCGGGGTATGATTGTCAATTATGCCGATGGATTCTAAGTATGAATATATTGTAGTTGGACCTACATATTTCATACCTTTTTTCTTTAGATCCTTTGAAATCTTTTCAGACAACTCTGATTTTGTTTTATATTCTGCTTTTATGATTTCACCGTCTGTAAAACCCCAAATATAGTCTGAAAAACTTCCGCATTCCTTTTGAATATCCTTAAATACTTTGGCGTTTGCTATGGTTGCTTCAATTTTACCTCTGTTACGAATAATCTTTTCATTTTCCATCAATTCACTTACTTTCGCATCATCATAATCAATGATTTTATCCAGGTTAAAATTATCGAAAGCTTCTCTAAATGATTCACGTTTTTTCAAGATAGTAATCCATGACAGTCCTGCCTGAAATGATTCCAAAATCAGCATTTCAAATAATATGTCATCATCGTATTTTGGAATTCCCCACTCTTCGTCATGATAGTTTATGTAAATGTCTTCTTTGCCTTCGACCCAGTCGCATCTTTTTCTATTCATAATTATTATTATCGATGAAATCAATAAATAATATTAACTATATTGGGGATTTAAATGAAATACAGAAATTTAGGTAAAACAGGACTTAAAGCAAGTGAGATAGCTTTTGGTGCGGAATGGTTTGTGCAAAGACCATACGATGAAGTTGAAGAGATAGTAAAGCATTGTGAAGCTAATGGAATCAATTTTCTTGACTGCTGGATGAGTGAACCCACTGTCAGGACAAATCTAGGTAAGGCAATCAAAGACACCCGAGACAAATGGATTATTCAGGGACATATCGGATCCACCTGGCAGAACAATCAGTATGTAAGAACCCGTGAAATGGATAAGGTAAAAGAGGCTTTTGAGGATTTCATGGAAAGGTTCCAAATCGAAACACTTGATTTTGGTATGGTTCATTATGTGGATGAGTTGGAAGATTATAATCACATTATGAACGGTGAATTCATTGAATATGTACGTGAACTGAAAGAAAACGGAACCATTAAACATATCGGATTAAGTACTCACAACACGGATATTGCTCTTTTAGCTGCAAGAAATCCTGAAATTGAGTTAATCATGTTCAGTATCAATCCTGCATATGATATGTTTCCTCCAACTGAAGTTATAGAAGACTATTCAGATGAGGATAAATACACTGATTTGGCCGGACTTGACCCGAGAAGGGCTGAGCTTTACCAGTTATGTGAGGATAATGAAATCCCAATCACTGTGATGAAAGGTTATGCAAGCAGCCGTTTATTCAATGAAAATGATTCTCCATTCGGTGTTGCCCTAACTCCGATTCAATGTATTCATTACGCTTTATCTCAAAAAGGTGTGGCAAGCATTTTCGTAGGCATTAATAATGTTGATGAATTGGATGCTGCCTTGGAATATGAAACTGCTTCAGAATCCCAAAAGGAATATAGGGATATTCTGGCCAATGCTCCAAATCATTCCTTCGAAGGGAAATGCATGTATTGCGGACACTGCGCTCCATGTACATCCGGAATTGATGTGGCTATGGTAATTAAACTTTATGATCTGGCGGTTATTCATGATGAGGTTCCCCAAAGTGTTCAGGAGCACTATAATAACTTGACTTATGATGCAACTGAATGTATTGCCTGCGGTGAGTGTGAGGAGAGATGTCCGTTCAATGTCAGAATCGTTGATATAATGTTGGATGCCCAGGATCTATTAAATTAAGTGGTTAAATCATGAAAAGAATGCCCATGAAAATGAAAATAATCATGATAGGATTCATATTGCTTTTCATGTTTTTCTATATGATTGTTTTCGGCAGCAGTAATGCAGTAATCGGCGTCATGATTGCAATGGCGGGATTAATGAATATACGCAATGATTTGTCTTACAAACCCAAATTGTCTTTCATTAAGGTTTTAAGCCTTCTTTTAATATTGGGGATAGTTGCTTATTTGAATAATCCTATAACAATCTTTGGTTGTATTTTGACTTTTGTTGTTGTGTTTGGAACTACAATGACTTCATATCACTTATTCAGCGCCGATGTCTATTTGCCGTATCTGATGTGTTACTTTATGATGATGTCAATACCTGTTTCCTTAAGCGATTTACCGATAAGGCTCTTGTCATTAGCTTTTGGAGCAGTATTTATTGTGGGTATAAACCTTTTAGCTAATCGCAACAAGCAATATAAATTATCAAAACAGACAATTGATTCTTTAACTGATGAAATAAACAATGCTGTTGATTTGAAGCTATCCGGAAAAGAAGTAACTAAAGACAGTTTCAAGACAGCAAACGGATTTTATTCAAGCATTTTTTCCCAATTTGAATATAAGTATTTCTCATCTCCAATTCAGGAATCTGTCTTGAATGTCGTTAAATCATTTCAATATATAGGTTCAATCATTGCCGATTACGATTTGACCAGAAACGAACTGGAATATATCAAAAAGATATTGTCAAATATCGATGATTCCAAATCTTTTGACGTTTTTAAGGATTTTGAAGTCGAAACCAAAGAGATGAATGTTGTTTTGCTTAACTTTGAAAATATCATTGATGAAATCAATAACGCCAATTTAAGCAAGGAAGCTGTTCTTCCGGATAAGGAGTTCATTAAACCGTTAATCATACCTTCAATTAAAAGAAATTTTTCATTCAGATCAGTCAAATTCACATTTGCTTTTAAAATGGCAATTACACTTACATTATGGGAGGTTTTAACATTAGTATTCAATCTTCCTTTCACCAAATGGTTATATTTCGCCACCATTCCATTGATGATGCCATATGTTGATGATTTGGCATATACTGCAAAGTCCCGTCTCAGAGGCACACTGCTTGGCGTATTTGTTTTCGCAATACTCATTTTAATACTGCCTTATTTTTCAATTTCTCCGAATGCAGTGATGTTAATTGTAATGGTTGTCTGTATGATTGGTATGGTCTACTATCTTGAAGATAAACTGATTATGACAATATTTACCACCATAATGTCAGTCATGACTTCATTAATGTATATTACACCGGATTTGGCAATGGAATTGAAACTACTGTGGGTTGGAGTTGCTGTGGTTGTAGTGACTGCAATCAATTTCTGGTTTCTACCGTATTCTGTTGAAAAGGAAACTGAAAACAATTTAAAATTGCGTTTTGGCTTAAATAAACAATCAGTTTATTTGGTTAGAGATAAATGTCTTGGAAATATTTCTTCTAAAAAGACCTCTTTATTAGTTGTAAGCAATATTGTGGGTGAAAATATTGAAGTTACAGATAAAAATGAAGAATTGTTTGATTTGCAAAGAAAAATCACAGATACATGCAACTTTATATTGACTTACCTGGATAAACATCAGATATCAGATTCCCTAAAAGAAAATCTGATTGACATTATCGATAATGGCGGGAAAGTTAATGATAATTTGAATAATAACGATAAGGTTATTTCATATTCCATGAGTCAGGTCATGGAATCAATTCAAAAGGAAAATGAAATGTTTAGGATGTGATGATATGTCTAAAAATATTTGTCCGAAATGTGGTGCCGTAACTGAAGACGGAGATTTCTGCTATCAGTGCGGATTCAAATTCGATAGTAAAAGCTTTTTAAATAAGATTGATGAGAAAATAAGTCTTTCAACTTTGATATTTTCATTCATTGTGCTGGGTTTATTCCTGTTTATAGGTTCGTTTTTCTGGGGTCTTTTTACGTCCAACGGAATGATAGGATTTTCAACTAATGTGTTATTGACGGTTATATTAGCCGTATTTTTCGGAGGAATCGTTATGGGGTACTTCAATTGCATGGATGATTCCTATATAGTTCCCAATTTCCTCACATATTTTGGAGTAATTGCGGCAACAGTTCTTTGCGGTGCAGGCTCACTATTCACTATTACGACGGCTTTTACCTCCGCAATGAGTTCAGTATTTTCATCCTCCCCATTGACTTCAGGATATGCTGATGCGGGTTCTGTAAGCGGCGGTGCGGATGCGAACATTTTTTCAACACTTTTAAGCAATTTTCTATTGGATATTGTAGTAATTATTCTTTTAATTCCTGCAGCATCTTATCTAGGTATTTATTTGGGTTATATTGTTAAAAAGAATCTTTAATCCTTCTTTTTTAATTATTTTTTTCTCTTTTTAAAACAATCTTTTAATACTATTAAAAATATATTTATAAATAATTAGATTATTTTCGAGGATATTATTATGATTCCAGGAATGAACAAAAAACAAATGAAACAGATGGAAAGACAAATGAAAAAAATGGGAATGAAAATGGAAGATCTTAACGGCGTAAAAGAAGTTATCATCCGTTTTGAAGATAAGGAATTAATTATTGACGAGCCTAGCGTTAGCTTAATGAATGTGATGGGTCAGGAAACTTATCAGATTGACGGTAAAGCTCGTGAAGTAGAACTAGAATATGAGATTGAAATTCCTGATGAAGATGTAGAAATGGTGGCTAATCAGGCTAATGTTTCCGAAGATGCTGCAAGACAGGCATTGGAAGAATGCAAAGGAGATTTGGCTGAAGCTATCATGAAATTAAATCAATAGATAATTATGACAGTTATTGTACATATTTCAGATTTACATGTAAGCGACATGGCTTTCAATGAAGATGTTTTCATGAAGGCCGTAAGCGAAATAAATAATTTGCAGCCAGATATGATTATTTTAACTGGAGATATAACAAATAATGGTTATTATATGGAATTCAAGCAGGCAATGAAATATTTAAGCATGTTTGAAGCACCATTATTTGCAGTGCCAGGCAATCATGATTCACGTAACTTGGGTTATCAAAGTTTTGAGGAATTGGTTGGTGAAAGAAGCTGGAAATTAACAAAGGATGATGATTTCACTGTAATTGGTCTTGACAGCAGCTCTCCCGATGAAGATAGGGGTCACATCGGTTTGCCTCAGCATTTATGGATGGAACATCAATTGGATGAATGCGTAATTGATGACCTCTTTTCAATTGTCGCACTGCACCATCACGTTATTCCAATACCGGATACCGGCCGTGAACGCAATGTCCTGTCTGATGCAGGAGATGTTTTAAAAACGTTAACTACTCATGAAGTTGATCTGGTATTGTCCGGACATAAACATGTTCCAAACATTTGGAGGATAAATGAGACTATAATTGTTAATGCAGGTTCTCTTTGCTCTAATAAGTTAAGGGGAAAAATCGGAAACTCCTACAATGTTTATATAATCGATGATGAAACAATTGAGATATTTTTAAATAACGTGGGTGGAGAAAAGTTTTTATTCGGCAAATATCGAAGAAAAGATTAAATATTTATATAACTTAATATAATAAATGATTGAACTAATTTATCAGGTGATATTATGAAAGTGGTTGTAGATGCTTCTAATGTTGCACATCATGTAAGAAATGAAAACTCACAGCCTCAAATGGCAAATATTTTAGCTGCGGTTAAGGCATTAGAGGAAAGTGAAGATGAATTTGTTATTATAGCAGATGCATCACTTCGTCATGAAATTGATAATAAAGAAGAATTTTTAAAACTGTTGGAAAGCGATAATGTAGAAGAAGTTCCGGCAGGCAATGATGCTGATCATTTTATTTTGGAGATAGCTTATAGTGAAAAAGCAAAAATCCTATCCAATGATAAATTCAGGGATTATGCTGCTGAATTTAAGAATATTAATTCATTCAGAATTCCATTTATAATAAAAGACAATAGATTAACGTTTGGAAGACCAAAAAAGACAAAACATGATAAGAATATTTTGCAGAACATTTCAGATGAAATTATTAAACAGCTGAACTTCAAGAAATGGGAAGTTTACACGGGCAAGGAAGGATTGGAAATATCTCCTTTGAATATTGCAAAACAGGCCATCATACGTATTGATGATGAGAATAATATCAATTCCAAAGTTGAAAATATATTCTCAAAAATACCTATGTTCAATAAAATTGTAGATATGGTTGATGATGTTGAAATAGCAGCGCCATATGTTATTTTTGTACTGGTTCATCCGAAAGACTATAAGGTTGCTGTAAAGAATGCGGGAAACATTTCCGTTACTGTAGCTGACAGATTAGGTCTTGAGAAAAAACCGTTAATAGCTGTTAGAAATGACCTGTTCACTAAACCTGGCACTTTTGAATTAAATATCATGCTGGCCGATGAAGTAACTGAAAATGCTCCATATAATGTTTTAGTACGTGTAAGTACTCATGATGAAGTATTTATCAAGAAAAACTCAAGAAATATTGCAAGTACCATTGCCGGCAGATTAGGTTCCTGGAAGTTTCCATTTGTTTCAGTTAAACCGGACATGCTATTGGAACGTCCTGGTGAGTTTGAAATTGAATTAGAGAAAGGAGGAAAATTAGATGGTTAACAGCTTATCTAAAGCGATAATTAAGTTAACCACAGGTCTCACACCCATTAGTGTAGGGACTAAATTTTTTCCGACAGATTCCATACAAAATGAATATGTGGAGCTGTTTAACTATACTCAAACAATATTGTTTGAATTAAAGAAAGCTGAAATAAATTCTAATAGTATAGAAACTAATCTTATAAGGGATATTGGTAATGAGAATATTCCCTCTGAATTTAATTTTTATGAAATCAAACCTGCTGAAGATAAGATTGAAGAATATGCTCTTGTGAGCAATATTGTCATGGGTAGTGACCGTTATTTTTATGTTGAACTTCCTAACCCATCAAATCTAATCAATATCTTCGTTAAAATTATTGAAAATGAGAAAGGTCAAATTGTCGAAAAAAGTTCAACAGAACTCGTTGCAAAAATGTTAAGTAAAAATGATGCAATTCGCGTAGCTATTGAATTGATTGGAATAGGTCTTGAAAGGGGCATTGAAGTAATATCTGCTGTCGGAATGACGGGTGCTGCTTCAATTGAAAGGTCTATTAATTATAGGCAAAATCTGGGAAATTTTCCTGGTGTTGCTTTCACAAAACTTGGTGGAGAATACGCTCTGGTTTTTGATGGTCCATTTAAACTGGCACAATCAAAACCTACTGAGCTGCAGAATTACCTGTTCGTTGATTTAATCGATTCAACAAGTTATACCAGCAAGCATGGTAAAACGCAACTGGTTGATTTAATGAGTAATATCAAATATTTCATTGAAACCGAATGTGGCGGTGAGCTTGAAGGTTATCGTGAAGGTGGAGATGATTTCATCGCTCGTTTCCCATCAAAAGACCTGGCTATTCGTGCAGGTTTGGATGCGGCATGGTTTGCTCTTGACAATGGCGCAAAAATCAGGGCAGGTGTTGGCAGATCCAGAAGAGAAGCCGGTGAGAGAGCTCAATTGGTGGATAATTTAGGTTCAACATCTCCGTTGTCATTGGTGGTTTTTGAACTTGCTAATGGTTTATATGCTTATAATGTTCCGTCTGAATTTACAAGAACTTTAATAAATCTGTTTGAAAATGAAAAACAGAAATTAATAGGCGTATTTGCCTTTGTATTCATTATCACATACTTGTTATGTGTACTTGGACTCGGAGCATTCAGTTTTATTACAATTATTTTAGCATTAATATATGCTTTTGTTGCTTAAAATGAATAAAAAAGGGATTTACAGTGGCTCGAAAAAATGAAGGGATAATAGCGTTCATCATGATTCTGGCATTAATTGCTTTTGTCATAGGTTCGGCTATTGGAATTACAGTAAGTATAGAGGAACATGAAAATCTGACGAATCCTCAGAACAATACGACTCATATAGAAAACGTAACTCTTGAGATGACGTCTAATGTCAATAATCATAGTGATGATTTTTATTATGATTATGACGCAGATAGGGTTGATTTCAATGAAAATTATACTGTTGAAGAAGAGTATACTGTAAATTACTAAATCTTATTGTGATAATATGAATTATATTAGAGATATTGATGGCGGATTTTCAGTTATAGAAAATCTTCAGGTATCCGGTGCTCGTGAAGGAAAGTATGGTGTCAGCGTAATTTTAGCACCAAACAGTACTGCTTCAGGTGTTTTTACATCAAATAAGGTTGTTGCAGCTCCTGTAACTTACACTAAAAACGTTGTTAAAAAAGGCATTGTCTCAGCAATTGTTGTAAACAGCGGTAATGCTAATTGTTTCACTGGCCAAAAGGGTATTGAAGACTGTGAAGAACTGGTCAATCTGATCTCTAGGGATTTAAATGTTCCTGCCGGTGAAATTGCAATTTGTTCTACTGGTGTCATTGGCCGTGAAATGCCGATGGACATAATATCTAAGGTTGCATATGAATCCATTTCCAAATTGGGAAGCGAGCCTGAAAATTCCCTGGCCGCTGCAAAGGCAATAATGACGACTGACACTTTTCCTAAAGAAGAGGCATGTGAAGTGACATTAACCACAGGAGAAATTGTTAAAATTGCCGGAATCACTAAAGGAAGCGGCATGATTGCTCCGAATATGGCAACAATGCTGTCTTTTATTGTCAGTGATGCAATAATTTCTCAAAAGGCAATTAAAAAAGCATTAAGGATTGCTGCTGAAAAAAGTTTTAACATGATTGTTGTTGATGGTGATCAAAGTACAAATGATACCTGTTTAATGCTTGCAAACGGTGCTTCCGGAGTCAATGTAGAAAAAGATGGTGAAATAGATCCAAATTTCCAGGAAGGCCTTAATCATGTGTGCATTAATTTGGCTAAAAAGATGGCTCGTGATGGTGAAGGAGCATCCAAATTCATTGAAGCAAATGTGAAAGGAGCAGAATCTTTTGAAGATGCTAAGTTGGCAGCCAAAGCAATTGTAACATCTCCATTATTCAAATCTGCGGTTTTTGGTGGGGATCCTAATTGGGGAAGGATTGTTTCTGCAATAGGATATTCCGGCTGTGAGCTTAATCCGGACATTGTAACCATTGCAATTGCAGATGATGAAGATGATGTTGACCTTGTTCGTGAAGGAAAAATTCTAGCTTTTGAGGATACTCCTTATTTGGAGCGTGCTGAAAAAATAATGCAGTCTAAAAACATAGTTGTTAATATTAACATGTTTCTGGGTGATGGTGAGGCAACTGCATGGGGTTGTGATTTAACCTATGACTATGTAAAAATCAATGCAGAGTACACCACATAAGAAAACATATAAATACTTTAAAAACAAATATTTTTATGTTATACATAATTCTAATGTTGTAATTATAAATTTTATAGGAGGGTAAGATATGGCAAAAGTTAAAGGTACTAACAGAAGAACAAGACAAAAAAGAAGTTATACTAAACCTGGTAGTAAAAGAGGAAGAGGAGTTAAACAAACCTGGAAAAAATAAATCCTCTAAAAACTACTTTTTTTAATTTAATTTAACCATTATCCAAACACAATTTTCTTGCAGTTTAATTGATTTCATGATTAATTATTTTGCATGTTGTTGTATTTACCATTAATTTATTTAATAGCTATTTTTATTTAATTGATTTTAGATTCTAGTTCAAGTTAATGCTGTCGTGTTATGTAGATTAACCTCATATTAATTTTCAATTTCAATCGAAATGAAATGTTTTTCACTAAAATTATATAGTATTTTTTAAAGATTTAATATTAGGTGATAATATGATGATGCCCGCAAACGGACACAGGGCTCACGGATTTTCAAGTGAGTTCTTTTTAGATTCAAACGAAATCATTGATGAATTAGATCTTAAAGGCTGCGAGAATATTATGGATGCAGGATGCGGTGATGGACACATTGCAATCAAACTTCTGGATGAATATATAGATTCAGGTAATGTTTATGCTGTAGACATTTATGATGCATCCATAGAAGATATGGAAAAATATAAATTGGAAAACAATGTAGATAATTTAATTAATATTGAAGCGGATATTACCAAAGGTGTCAAAGAAATTGAGGATGAAACCTTGGATGTAATATTGATGGTTAATGTTTTCCATGGATTTACTGCTTCAAGAACAGTTGATGAAGCAATAAGTGAATTTTCCCGTTTAATTAAAAACGATGGTAGAATAGCTATTATGGATTATAAAAAATGGGATGTTCCTAAAGGACCTCCAACTCAAGTAAGAAGTTCTCCTGAAGAGCTTGAAGAGATGTTTGCCAAACATAATCTTAAAATGACTTACTTAAATGAAGAGATTGGAGAGGATATTCCTCAGGGTAAGTCACATTTCTTCATCGTCTTTGAAAAGGAGTAATTAAAAATGATTTTTGCAGCTATATTGGCAGGCGGAATAGGGTCAAGGATGGGTGGAACAGACACCCCTAAGCAATTTTTAAATTTGGGAGATAAACCTGTAATTATCCATACTGTTGAAAAATTTGTAATCAATTCCAAATTTGATAAAATTCTTGTTTTATGCCCACAAAATTTCATCAATCACACAAATAATTTGATTAATGAATATTTTGGCGACGATACTAATGTTATTGTTTTAGAGGGAGGTAAAACCAGAAACGATACAATTATCAACGCAATAGAATATGTCAATGATAATTTTGACATTGATGATGATTCAATAATTGTGACCCATGATTCTGTACGTCCATTTGTAACTCATCGCATAATTGAGGACAATATTAAAGCTGCAAAAGAATTTGGTGCTTGCGATACTGTTATCCCGGCTACAGATACTATTGTGGAGAGTGTTGATGCTAAAATGATAAAAAATATTCCGATTAGGGACAATTATTATCAGGGTCAGACTCCACAGAGTTTTAAAATCAATAAATTATCCGAACTGATTAATAGCCTGTCCGATGATGAAAGCAGAATCTTGACTGATGCATGCAAAATATTTATTCTTAAAAATGAAGATGTATATTTGGTGGATGGTGAAATAACAAATATCAAAATCACCTATCCCTATGATTTGAAATTAGCAAATACAATTTTAAAGGAATCTGTCCATGATTAATATTGTTTATAGATTGAAATCCCCTAAATTCTTTGAAGAAGCAATTGATGACATTGAATTAAATGATGTTGTTGTAAGACCAACTTATCTGTCAATTTGCCAGGCTGATCAAAGGTATTATCAGGGATCTCGACCTCCCGAAATTCTATCACAAAAATTGCCTATGGCTTTAATTCACGAAGCCGTCGGCGAAGTGGTTCATGACAGCAAATCCATTTTTAATTCAGGAGATAAAGTTGTAATGATTCCCAATACTCCAATTGGTGAAGACTGTTATCGTGCTAATTATTCTACATTATCAAAGTTTAGGGGAAGTGGATTTGATGGTTTTACAAGTGATTTGGTCAGTTTAACACATGACAGGTTAGTTAAACTTCCGGATAATTTTGATTTTGAAGTGTCTGCTTTCATTGAATTAATGACTGTTGCTTATCAGGGAATAATGAAATTTCGAGAGTTCAAAAAAGCATCCTGCAAAGTTTTGGGCGTTTGGGGTGATGGAAACTTGGGATATATTACTTCATTAATTCTAAAAGTGCTTTGTCCTGACTGCAGGGTAATTGTTTTTGGAAAGCATCTTGAAAATTTGAACTTATTCTCTTTTGTTGATGATGCTTATATGATACATAACGTTCCTGATGATTTAAAAATTGATCATGCATTTGAATGTGTGGGTTCTGCCGCATCACAATCAGCCATAGATCAGATTATTCAGTTAATCAATCCTCAGGGAACAATTAATTTATTTGGAGTTAGCGAATATCCTATTCCAATCAATACGAGAATGATATTGGAAAAGGGTTTGACTCTTCAGGGTAATAGTCGTTCCGAAAGGGAGGATTTTGAAGGGGTGGTAAGCCTTCTTAAAGAAAATCCTCAACTTTTCAGTTATCTGTCTAAATTAATTACCAATGTTTGTGAAATTAAATCAATTGATGATTTAAAATCTGCTTTTGATAAGGATTACATTTCCAATTTTGGAAAAACAATCCTGAAATGGGAAATTTAACGCGTTTCCAGACTTTTTTTAAGGATTCTAAAACATTCTATTCTCAAATTCTTCCTATCTTTTTTAGGACCCATAACAGGAATTCTAATAAGAACTTCCATATCTTCATCATTGAGCTTCATATTTCTATTTACCTTATCTTTGATATGATATAATGCATCATATACGGGATTTGAGTTATAACAGGCCAATTTAATATTAAATATGGCTTCTGATTTAATGGTGCATTCCGGAGCTGTCACTTGGATTGTATTTGGACAGAGTATGTATATGGATATTGGAACTTTATTTTTCTCATAAAGATTTTCTGCAAGTTCTACATAATTTGCAAGTTCTACTTCATCAAAATCCTTCATCTGACATTCCAAATCAATTAATTCACCTCCCTCTGTTATAAATATGTCGCCTCCCTTGTAACAGTCCTCATTTACTTCAGTCATTTCGGGACTTGCATAACCTGTTATTTCTCTAGTTTCATCAAATACTTCTTTTATTATTCTAATTTCTTCACAATCTAAATTCTCATTCATTTTATTCAAACCTCTCAAAAATTAATTACAATTATTTATATTATATTTAATAGATTATAAATTCGTCAGTTTATTTTTAAAGCAATTTTACTTCGTTATATTAATTTTTAAAAGAGAATATAATTTTAACGGGGGTGATGATTATTGTTGCCGGTGATGGTTTTCAGTGTTCGTCAGTCAAATCCCTGAGATTCAAGGTATTCATCGATTTCATCATTGTCTCCCACTTCATAGTAGTCGTAATATGAACTCGGATCATTACGGGCTATTGTTGAAGGAGAAGTGTCTACGCCGCCGTAGTGGCCTGAAGATGATGAATATCCTCCGCTGCTACTGCTTGATGAATGATATGTTGGAGAATTGTCATAGCTGGTGTAATTGGGTGTTAATGTAGTAATAATTCCGGAAATTGAAACCATTAAAATTAGGCATATTAAAAGTATTGCTATTATTTTGTTGAAGCTGTTCCAGTTTTTGTAGTCTTTGATTATGTCGGGATTGTCCTCACCATTTGCAATCTTAACCTCATTGTATGTCTCGTAAACACCATAAATCCATATTATTACGGATATTATTGAAAAAATCGAAATGAATCCTCCAATAAAAGCAGTTATTATTCTTAAAGCCATTAAGATTAATCCTTTTTTGATATTTCCCGCATAAATTATGCCTAAACCTGTAAAAATGAATGATAAAAACAGTGCAAGGTACATATTTTTTTCTTTTTTAAGTGTATGGTGTGTATTTGTCTGAATACTGCATTTGCTGCAAAATTTTGCATCATCGGCAAGTTCAGTTCCACAATTTTGACAAAACATAATATTCATTTTGTTATCAAGAGATATATAACTTGTTGTATCGAAAGATTTATATACCATTTAAACACAATATACTATTACGCGATGTGTTTATAGTGTGTTTAAAGCAACATCGTGAAAATGGGGGTGAGGCTGAAAAGTAGTTTTTTTGTTCATATTACACCTTTTTGGGCTAACACGAAAAATATATTGTTTAACATTTTTAATCACTTATAACTTATTTAACACTCTTGGAAAAACACGAAATTGTTGGAAATGGTTTTTCGGTTTCAATTGTATATCTTTCCTTTATTTGTATTTATAAACACGACATTAAGCAATCATCCCCATTCCAACAAAATTTTTAAGGGGAAATCATCCCCTTATTTTAAATTTCATTTTGTCTATGAAAGAATTATTTTTATACTGTGCAATTCTTATTTTAAAATCTGCATCAGATAACATTTCATATAGCTTTACGTTGACTTTTACTGATGGAACACAGTATACATAAACATTCACTTTCTTTTTATGTCTTTCATATAGCTGTTCCGCAAATTCCATATAGTTAACGTGGTCTTCAATATCATAATCTCTTGTTTGGATTTCCAAATCTATCAATTCATCATCTTCGGTTCTATAAACAGATCCGCCCTGATAAATGCCTTCATCTACTCTTCTTTGGTCATCAGGTAATTCTTCTATTATTCTACGTTCATCGTAAAATGCTTTTCTTATTAATGTTAATTCGTCTTGGTTCATTTTATCAGTCCTTTTTCGTTGACTTCTTTCCACAATGTTAAACATGCAATTCTAAGTTGTCTTTTATCTTCTTTCGGTCCCATTTGGGGAATCATTTTCAGTGCAAACAGATCTTCTTTATTTAACTTCTTATTTTTTTTAACCATGTCCTGAAGATGCCTTAAAATGTCATATGCATCGGATTGCGGCATAAGGGATATGTTAATTAATAATGGGCTGTCGCTTTCGATATGTTTTTTTGCCTTTATTTTGATGTGTGGGGAACCTAAAAGGTAAATGCATATTAGTTTTCCATTCATTTCATATAATTCTTCACCATATTCCTTTATTCTTTGAAGTTCTTCATTATCAATATCTTCCATGATAATTTCATAGGATATCAATTCATCATCTTCTGTTATGTATATGTCCGCAGTTCTCTTGTGTTTTTCAGCTATCTTTTGTATTTTTTCTTCAGCCAGACCCACAATATTTCTATTGTCATTGAAAATGTTTTCAATCAATGTTAGGGCCGTTTCATCATAATTTTTTTTATGCATTATTTATCACCTTTTCCAAATTCTTTTTTTTGGTAAATAGTAATATTGTATTTTGGGCTTTATAAATTAGTATGATATAAATCGCTACAATATAACCTCTTTATACAATAAAACAAGCTCAAAGCAATATTATAATGATGGGGTAATTTTTCGCAATCTCATAAAAAACGATGGTGGTGAAATGTGAATGTTGCCATATACAATTATTATAATAGAATAATAGGAAGAAAAGTATTAAATTAACTAACGGATAAATATTAATAATATTACTTAAAGGTAAAAAGGTGTTTAAGTGAGTGAACAAAAATTAGAAATTTTTAATGTTTTGAATTTTTTAAATAGTGGTTATGGGCTTGATGAAATATTAAACGAGGGGAATTTCGGTACTTTTCCTTCAGGAGATGATTGTGTTAATTATTTGGTTGAAAACGGTTATCTCGAAGGAAACGGAAATATTGCAACTCCGGAATCCATATCTAAACAATATACTGTTGCTCAATTAAAAGAAATTTTAAAGGAAAATGGTCTAAAAGTTTCCGGAAAAAAACAGGAACTGATTGAAAGGGTATTGCCTGTATTGGGTGGAGATTCATCAGATGATTATGAATTGACTGATAAGGCAAAAGAATTCATTAAAGAAAATGAATGGATAGATTTATACATGTTTGCACTTGTAGCATTCAGATTTGAAGATTATGAAACTTATGTTGCTTCATCAACTGAAGATAATGTGACTACCGCTTTAAATTTCTGCGATCAGATTATTTCAAGAGCATTAATGGCTAACCTCTTTCTGGTATTTATTGATGCATTATCTGCAAAAGCACATGTTTACGCATATGACGGAGATTATGAATCATTCCTGGATTATGATTTGCAAAGATTCATTTTGGGATTAAACCCGATTATCATGGATCCTCAAACTTATGCTTCATATGATGTTGTTAATGCCGCCAATGTGATGAATTTGAAAAATGTTGTTGAAAAATTAAACTTTGGAAGCTTAAAGAAAAGATTTGATAGAATATGGGCAAAATCTCATGTAACCAATATTACTGTGCCTAAAAAGACTTGCTATAAAATATTGCAAAAAGCCATTTCAGGTGCAGATGTTGAAGAATTGAACTTCGACGTAAGGGAAAAATACTTCAATAAAAAGTTTGGTGTTTAATTTGAAAGCTAAAGTTGCCGGAATCGTTTTCATTATTGGTAGTTTATATTATCTGATGGCTGAAGCCATTTCTGCAACTTTTTTCAATGCTTCATTAGTTAACACTTATGTTTTTCATACAATATCAGAACTGGGTATTCCAGATGTCAATTCACCATTATTCTGGGTTATGAACTCAGCTTTTATAATAATAGGACTGACATTGATATTTGGAAATTTTTATAGATTTAAGGATTATATTATTAAAAATAGAACTCTTTTTTACATATTTACATTAATAACGTCAATAGGAGTCATAATTGTCGCACTGATTCATGGAGGAAATCCATTAACTTCAGGTTACCATACTTTGGGTGCGGTAATGGCTATTTTGGGCGGTAATATTTTGCTTGTTCTGATTTCCCAATCGATGAAGAAATTTGAAAATTACCAAAAAATTACGTTAATCTTAGGTTTGATTGGTCTAATCGCTTTTTGGATAATGTTTTTCAATATGCAAAGCATTTACATGCCCGTTCTTGAAAGATTGTCTGTATATACTCTGATAATCTGGTCTTTTGCAACAGGTTCCTTTTTGGTTACAAAAAAGATTTAAATACTTCCTTGATTAATTAATCATTAAAGGTGATATTATGGCAAACCTTGACAAAGCTATAGAAGAAGAAATTTTAGCAATTGTTGAAAAATATCAAAAAGAAAATACAAAACTTTTGAACTACCTTATCACTGATGATGAAATTACCTTTTTCTCTCCTATTGGTAACGGTAGTGAAATAACTGCTGAAGACTTGCAAAAAGTCGCAGATATATTGAAAGGTAAATTTGAAGGAATGGAAATTGTTAATCAAGAGTACAGATTCAAATTCAAATGTGGATTATAGGAGTTTTCAACTCCTCACTTATTTTTTTAGGTATTCCTGAGTGAGTTTACATTCGCTCATGCATTTAGTGCAGCCGAGACCAGCTTTGTACTGTTCAATAATGTAGTCTTTACAGGTTTCAATGTCAATAATGTCCTCTCTGTTTAATCTGTCATTCCATTTTTGAGGATTTATGGCATTTACTGGACATGCGTCCTGACAATTCGTACAGTCATCGCACTGCGAATCAGTGATGGGTTTGCCAAATTCCATGGGCATGTCAGTTAAAATTCCTCCAAGCGCCACTGCTGAACCATATTCCGGTGTGACAAACAGTGCGGAGCGCCCTATCCATCCAAGCCCTGATTTTGTAGCTATTGTCTTATAAGGTAAAATGCTAAGTAATTTTTTCATGTCACATTCATTACGGGTCATTGTCAATGCGAATGCATCATAACCGAGATTTTTGATATATTCTTCACCTTTGAGGGATATTTCGGTCAATTTATTTATTTGGCTGTGAAAGCACTTCCAGTAGGATTCATAATCTTCTTCGTTTAAAAAGTGCATTGCCTCTTTTGGAAGTTTTAAAACTAGACTGATTCCATTGGGCAAATCTATAAATTCACTTGCAAGACCGTTAACATCTGCAAATCCCACTTTGCTTATCCCTAATTTTCTAAGGTATGCTTTAAGATTATTCATCTGGGACATATATTCTGTTATATTTAAGAAATTATATAAACTTATCAATGAAATGCCATTTGACTTAAAATTGGGTAAATGCTTATAAACAATTAAGTTAAATATTTAATGTAGTGATATAATGAAAGATATTGATGTTTTAATTGAAGCTTTGCCTTATATTAAAAAGTTTCATAATAAGAAAATTTTAATTAAATATGGCGGACATGCAATGATTGATGATGAAGCAATGTCATCTACCGCTCGTGATACTGTATTACTCAAATATGTTGGAATGAAACCTCTTATTGTACATGGTGGAGGTCCGGAAATTTCACGTTCAATGGATAAATTAGGAAAAGAGCCGGAATTCATTCAGGGTTTAAGGGTTACTGATGAAGAGACGATGGAAATTATTGAAATGGTTCTTGTTGGTAAAATAAGTACAGAAATCGTTTCAGAATTAATTAAACATGATGGTGAAGCAATCAGTTTATCCGGTAAAGATTCCAGTCTGATTTTTGCTCATAAAAAAGGAGCCCGTAAGATTGAAGGTTTTGAAGAAGAAGTTGACCTTGGTCTGGTTGGGGAAGTGGATGAAATCAACACCGATTTGCTTGACTTGTTTGTTGAAAACGATTATATTCCTGTGATATCTCCAGTAGGTATTGCTAAAGACGGAACAAGCCTTAATTTGAATGCAGATACCGCTGCTGGTGAGGTGGCAAGTGCAGTCAATGCTGAAAAATTGATTATTTTAACTGATGTTCCTGGTGTTTTAAGAGATCCTTCAGACCCTGGTTCATTAATTCAAAAAATCAGAATAAGTGAAGTTCCAGGTTTGATTGAAGAGGGTATTATTTCCGGAGGAATGATTCCTAAAATCGAAACCTGTGTAAAAGCTATTGAAAACGGTGTAAAATCATGCCATATCATTGATGGACGTAAAAAACATGCTCTTTTGCTTGAAGTCTTCACTACAAATGGTATCGGTACCATGATTTTCGAGTGAATTTTTATCGGTGAGAACAATTTTCTCATCTTATCTTATTTTTACCCGATTAATTTCTATCTAACTTATATACTTTTAAATCCAATATTAGTTTGAAGGTTTCTTTATCTATATAAAATCTTTAATTTAAATGTTGTATTGCTTTTTTAAACTCTTAAAAAATAAGTTTTTTATGGATTTTACTTGGATAATTTTTTTCCTTCAGGTCATGACTGAGTAAACTGTTGTTGAAAATCAAATGATATATACTAAGTGTAATACAACAAGAAATAAGTTTAAAATTAGATTAATTTCTAATTTTAAATTTTTCTCTCAGTTCTCTTCTAAGTAATTTCCAGCCATTGACTCTTGGAAGTTCATCTAAGTCATAAATTTCGCGTGGAACCTTATAACGGGATAAATTTTCACGGGCAAATTTAATTAGGCCTTCATGGTCAGGCTTATCCTTCCAGACTACTGCTGCAACAGGCAATTCTCCTCTATGGATATCATTAATACTGAAAATAGCTATTTCTTTAAGTTTCGGGTATTTAATCAATACTTCCTCGACTTCTGTTGGATAGATTTTCCATCCGCTCATTACAATCATGTCTTTTTTACGGTCAGTAATGAATAAACGGTTATCTTCATCCAAATAACCAATATCTCCTGTTAAAAACCAACCGTCATCAAGAAATGTCTCTATAGTCTGTTTTTCTCTTCTCCAATATCCTTTTGCAATGGCAGGACCTCTTAAAGCAATTTCTCCCTGTTCATATTTGTCCATCGTCTTTGTCGGATCGATTTCATCTACAATTTTAACTTCTGAAAAACAAACCGGATGGCCTACACTTTCGAATCTGTCCGCTTCACGGTAATCTTCAGGCCGGATTACCGTTCCAGTTCCAATAACGATACTTTCAGACAGCCCATAAGCATTAATTATAGGAATTTGATATGTTTCATGGAATTCTTTCCATATTTTCCTGTGGAGTGGTCCTCCTCCGCTTATGATTTCACGTACTGTGGATAATTCTTTTGTCCTGTTCATTGTTGTAAGTGAATGGATTACCGGTGGCATTCCAGTCAATACAGTTACTTTTTCTTTATCACATAATTCCAAATATTCATCCAAATTAAATTCTTCAATTAGAATATAGTACGCCGCCGCCCTTAATGCAGCTATGGCCCATGAAAGACCGACATGTGCCATCGGATAAATTCCTAAAAACACATCGTCCTGTTTTAATGTCAAAACGTCACATTCATTGTGTATTGCAGTGAAATAATTTCCATGAGTTAACATTGCACCTTTAGGCTTTCCTGTTGTGCCTGAAGTATACTGGAGCTGGCATAAATCATCCCAATCTGTATTGAATGCTTCAAGGACTTCACAATCTTTATATTCTTCTATGTTGCTTGGAATGTATGTCGGAATGTCGATTGAATCTGTTGCTTTTTCATCGGTAATTACTAATTTTGCCTGTGAGTCACGAATGATATAATCAAGCTCCGAATGGGTAAACACTCTGTTTGTTGGAATGGCTATTGCACCAATTCTCCATATTGCAAAAAGTGAAAACAGGTATTCGCATGAGTTATTCAAATAAATAATGACTCTATCTCCTTCATGAACATATTTTGACTTTAACTGACGTCCGATTTCAGAAACTATTGATAAAATTTCTCCTGAAGTATATTTTTCTCCAGTACGGGGATTGTATAATACGTCTTTATCTAATCTTTTTGAGTTTGCATCTAGAAATGTCGTGATATTTAACATGTAATTACCTCACTTACTATCTCTTCAGCCATTTCCATGGTTTTTGCTTTCCCTCCTAAATCAGGGGTCAATATTTTGCCTTTTGCAACAACGCTTTCAACGGCATTATTTATTTTCAAGGCTATTTCCTTTTCGCCAATGTAGTCCAACATCATTGCCGTTGATAATATCATGGAACATGGATTGGCTATTCCTTTTCCTGCAATGTCTGGTGCTGATCCGTGAACCGGTTCGAATAATCCATGTTCATCTCCGATGTTTCCTGAAGGTGCAAGGCCTAATCCCCCAACCAGTCCTGCACTTTCATCAGAGAGTATGTCTCCAAACAGGTTAGTTGAAACAATCACATCAAAGTTTTCAGGGTTTGTAATCAGATACATTGCAGTTGCATCAACATAAAAGTCTTCAGTATTGATTTGAGGATAGTTTTTGGCAACATTATAGAATGATTCTTTGAAAACGCCATCGGTTTTCTTAAGCACATTGCTTTTGTGAACGCAAGTTACCTTATTCTGTTTTTTTCTTCTTGATGCTAATTTAAAGGCTATTTCAGAAATTTTCTCGCTGGCTTTTCTAGTGATTACTCTTTCTGCAATCACCTTTTCGCTGTCTCCATATTCAATCTGACTATAGAGTCCTTCGGTATTTTCACGCACTATTATAAAGTCAATGTTGTCTTTAATGGAGTTAACTCCTTTGTATGACTTTATAGGCCTTAAATTTGCATATACATCAAGTTCCTTTCTTAAATTGATTATCGGACTAGGCTGTCCGGGCGTTGAAGTTGACGCTCCAAACAGTGTTGCGTCACTTGATTTGGCTATTTTAACGGTTTCTTCAGGCAATGTCGTACCATTTTTATTGAAACAATCAAAACCCGCTTCACCATAGTTAAAATTGAAATTCAAATCCAGCTTATCCAATAGATATTCGCTGGCTTCCATCACTTCGTTTCCTATTCCGTCCCCACTTATTATTGCAATATCATACATTATTTCACATTTTGTTCGTGTATCATCAAAATACTTTTATACATATAACTATAAAGATATATTTATTTAATAATTGTTATATTTGAGGGATGAAAATGTCTGAAATAGATGAATTAATTGAAAAGTTAAACGATAAAGATGATTTTATTGTTGAAGATGCAATTGGCGCATTGGAATTAAAAGGTGAAGAGGCAGTTGATCCATTGATTTCTGCATTATCACACAGAAAGAAAAACGTTCGTTTACATGCAGCCAGTCTTTTAGGCGCATTAAATGATGAAAAGGCTATCAAACCATTAATCTTAACTTTAAGGGATAACAACAAGTTAGTCAGAAGAGAAGCTTCAACATCTTTAAGCCGTATGGGTCCTGCTGCGGTAGATCCTTTAATTGAGGTATTGGATGATCCTGACTGGAGAGTTAGGGGAGCAGCTGCATGGGCTTTAGGTAACCTGAATGATGAAAAAGCTATTCCAGCACTTGAAAAATTGCTTGATGATGAAAGCGGTTATGTAAAATCAGGTGCCCAAAGCGCAATAGCCACTATTCAAAGAAAAGCTTAAATCTTTTCTTTTTTCTTTTTTTCAGTAAAAAAATTAATTAATGAATATTAGGATAATATTCATTCGATTTTTCTTATTAAAACTGAAGTATTGTTTGTTTTTCCTGTTGGGAGCACCATTACTTCTTTGTGGAAACCTCTCGTATCCTTATCAAGAACCGGTGAGTATAAGATTGCTCTCATTCCGGTATAGGTTCTGTAGATTACTGGTGTTTTTTCATCAACAAACTCCCAGATATTTGAAAATACTCTGTCTTTAGGTTCAGCCAGTGCAGCAACCATTAATATGTCATAATCAAGGTTTTCAATGGATTTTTCATCACCGACAATTATTTCAATGTCTTTATCAAGCCCTAATTTTTTCAGCACTTTTCTGGAAAGCTCCGCCACATCTTCAAGCTGTTCTATTCCAATACATTTGCATCCGAATACTTTATTGAACATTATCAATGTTAATGGTAAAGGTCCGCTTCCTAAAAATACAAATGTTTTTTCGTCATTGAATTTTGCTAATTGTCTTTCATTTTCAATCAATCCAATATATCTGTCATAAAAATGGAATGAATCCAGTGTTTCTGTAGGATTGTCTGATTCCAATATTTTTAATGCATTTTCGGTTTCCAATCTTGCTCCAATATATACATAGAATTTGCGGATTAGTTTCAGTGCCTTATTCATCTTTTCGTCATCAAGAATATGTTTTGCAGAGTCGAAATCTATTGTCTTGTCATGTGCTATGATTTCTACTTCATCCAATATTTCGATAATCTCATTAATATCGACATTGTCCAGAGCAGAGTCTCCATATTTATCCAAATCACCATATTGTGATAGTTTATCTGCTATCTCTTCCAGTTTTCCCCAATACTTATAACAACTCATTTAATCACATCCAAAATAATAAGTTTTATATATTATTTAATCTATTAGTTATATTATAATTGGTTAAACTAATATTTAAGTATTACTAATGCTTTAAATCTTATAAATAAAGTATTACTTCGTTTATTTACGAATTAAAGTATTACTAAATCATTAAATTTCTACCAATAAGTAATACTTTTTAAATGGTGTTTAATAATGAATGTTCAAATTAAGGCATTAACCTATGATGCGCATCAAATCAAAAATCTTCAGAAATTCTTGTTTAAGCAGATTAAAAACGAGTTTGGTTATGGTTATATTCCAGAATACCATGAAGATATTGTTAAATTGGATGAATATTATATTTTTCCTTCCAGAAACAATTTTTTCATTGCAACTAATAAAGAAACAGGTGAAATACTTGCTACAATTGGTTTGAGAGGATACGATAAGGATTTCGATGAATTTAAAAATATGTACTCTAATGAATCCACAGCAAGTATCTGGAGACTCTTCGTTGATGAAAAGTATAGAAGATGTGGGCTTGCATCATTAATGTTTAACATTGCCGAGAAATTTGCATATAATTCCAATTATAATGAAATTTATCTGCATACCCATAAGACTCTGGATGGAGCTTTGCAGTTCTGGAAAAAGATGGGATTTGAAGTTACTATTGATACAAACAATGAGCTTCAGACTGTTCATATGGAAAAAAGAATCTATAATGTAAATTTCATTAATCAGCTGGCAATGTATAAGCACGCTATTAAATTATGAATTACTTTCGGTTTTTGAAATAAATGAGTAAAACCACTAGAATAGCAGTTATTATTGTTGCATAAATCCAATTTGAAAAAACAAATATTATCGCCCATAATAAGAAAAATAGGAAAAACCATAATGTTGCAACATTGCTTCTGTGGTAAATATTGTTCATTTTGTTGATTGTCTGGTTATTAAGTCTGTATCCGCAATTGCTGCAGATTCTCTCATGAGGACTTATTATCTTATTGCAGTTCGGACATCTTTCAGCTTTCATATTAATCATTCAATAGTTTGAATAGTAATTTCTTAAGGGTCTTGAATTCATCATCACTTAAATTACTTCTGCGCAGTTCTTCCCATGTGTTGATGTAATCTAGGATTTTATCTGTTATTTGGCATCCTTTATCGGTTAACTTTACAATTTTGCGCCTTCTGTTTTCAGGATCTTCATGTCGCGTAATGAATCCTCTTTCCTCAAATCTTCTAAGTAATTTGGCAGTATAGCCGTCGCTTACATTGAATAATGTCACCAAATCCTTCTGTGTGCTTTTATCCACAAATCTTATTCTTAAAAGGAAAGGCAATTCTGTTAGGGTTATTTCATCATCTGTGAAATTTTCAATACTGTATTCGCTGAAATCCTTTACCAGCTCTTCAACATAATGGTAAATGAGTATGTTTTCATAGTTTTCTTCTTTAAACTGACTTGGTAAACTCATAATAGTTATTTTCTTAATCATGTTATTTAAATATTTTTCATAAAATAATTATTTCCTAAGGAAACATTTATATTTAGAAAGATATATATTATAATCTAGGTGAAAATTATGGAATATATAACTTTATCAAACGGTGTTGAAATACCACAATTAGGATTTGGTGTATTTCAAATACCTCCAGAAGAAACTAAAGATGTAGTAAAAAAAGCAATAGAACTCGGTTACAGACATTTTGACACTGCACAGGCATATTTCAATGAAGCAGAACTTGGTGAGGCAATAAAAGAGTCAGGAATCGCAAGGGAAGAGTTATTTTTAACAACCAAAGTATGGGTTTCATCATACGGGTACGAAGAAACTAAAAAAGCATTTCAGGAATCCTTGGACAAATTACAGACTGACTATGTGGATTTATACCTGCTCCATCAGTGCATGGGGGATGTATATTCAACCTGGAGAGCAGTCGAAGATCTTTACAAAGAAGGAAAAATCAAAGCTATTGGTGTATGTAATTTTACCCAAGGACGTTTCACTGATTTGGCATTGAATTCAGAAATCACTCCTATGGTAAACCAGATTGAAGTAAATCCGTTTTTCCAACAGGAAGGAACCGAAGAATTCCACAAACAGTTCGATGCGGTTGTAGAGGCATGGGGACCGTTAGCTGAAGGAAAAGACGGAATCTTCACAAATCCTATTTTAGTTGAAATCGGTGAAAAATATGGCAAATCCTCAGCACAGGTAATATTGAGATGGCTGATTCAAAGAGGAATTGTGGTTTTCCCTAAATCCACAAAAGAATCAAGAATGATTGAAAATGCGGATTTATTCGATTTCGAATTATCTGATGATGATATGGAAAAAATCAAGGAACTGGAAACTGGAGTTCCTATTGTGGAAGTGGACAATCCTGAATTCATTAAATTTGTTTTAAGCAGCATTGCATAGTTATTTTCAAGAATTTTTCTTAAATTCTTTTTCTTTTTTATATTTTAAAAACTAAATATATGTTATAGGTGTATTATATGAACAAATTCGGTTTAGTTTATGAAAATGCAATTGGTGAAAATATTCCAGGCAAAGTAAATGTCAAACCAGTAACTTATGAAGTTTCAGGCATTAAAGTTGCCGGAAATTTATATTTGCCTCCAGATTTCGATGAAAATAACAGCTATGCTGCAATTAGTGTTGCTCATCCGAATGGCGGATCAAAAGAACAGGTTGCAGGTTTATATGCTCAAAAATTAGCGGAATTGGGTTATGTAACATTGGCAAGTGATGCAAGATATCAGGGAGCAAGTGAAGGCCAGCCTAGAAACAGGGATTATCCGGAAAACAGGATTGAGGATGTTTCAGGAATGATTGATTATTTGATTTCACTTGATTATGTAAATAATGATAGAACTGCTTCATTAGGAATCTGCGGTGGTGCAGGATATACTCTAGCTGCCGCACAACAGGACAAAAGAATAAATGCTGTTGCAGTTCTTTCAATGTTCAATACTGGAAGGATAAGAAGAAACGGCTTTTTGGATTCAGAAATCGAATTAATTCAAGAAAAGCTTCAGAAAGGAGCAAATGCAAGAAATAAACTTTTGGAAGGGGAAATATTATATGAAGGGGACAATCCTGAAATGACAGAAGAAGAGTTAAGAAAAATGATGGAAAGTCTTCCTGAAGGATTGTATCGTGACGGTGTTGAATATTACGGCATCACTCATTATCATCCTAATGCAAATTCAAGATACACAACAGAATCACTGCCTAAGTTATTGGCCTTTGATGTGGATGACAGGATGGATTTAATATCTCAGCCATTATTGATGATGGCAGGTGATGTTGCCGATACCAAATATATGACTGATTCCGCATTCGAAAAGGCAGTCAATGCCAAAAATAAAGAATTATTCCTGATTGAAGGTGCCAGCCACATACAAACATATTGGGTTGAGGAGTATATTGATAAAGTTGTAGACAAGCTTGAAGAGTTCTTTAATGATAATTTATAGAACTCTTCTTTTTTAATGGGTTTTTAAGATGATTCAAAGAAAAATTGCCAAGACTAATCTTCAAGTGAATCCTATTGGATTGGGATGCATGGGACTGTCTCATGCCTATGGCAGTGCTGTTTCAAAGGATTATGCAATTGATTTTTTAAAGAAATCTTTTAATGAGGGATATAATTTTTTTGACACGGCTGAAGTCTATGTCGGATTGACAAAATCGGGAGACATCAGCAATAATGAGGAACTTGTTGGTGAAGCATTAAAATCTGTGAGAAATGACGTTGTAATAGCATCAAAATTCGGAATTAGGATTGATGGTACTTCACTTGTCCCAGATTCATCACCTGAAGCCATTCAAAAGTCAATCGAAGGGACTCTTGAAAGGTTGGATATTGATTGTCTGGATTTGTATTATCAGCACAGAATTGATTCAAATGTTGAACCGGAAGTTGTGGCTGGAGAAATGCAGAAATTAATCGATGACGGTCTGATTAAGGCTTGGGGAATTTCAGAAACAACAGAGGACTACTTGAGAAGAGCTAATGAAGTATGTCCAGTATCTGTAATTCAAAACAGATATTCCATGCTTGCAAGATGGCATGAAAATCTCTTTCCTGTCTGTGAAGAGCTTGATGTGACTTTTATTGCATTTTCTCCAATGGCCAATGGCTTTTTAACTGGTTTATATAATAAAAATTCCACATTTGAAGACATTGATTATAGAAATGACATGCCCCAGTACAGTGAAGAAGGTTTTAAAAGCGCTAAGCAGTTAATGGAGTTATTAACTTCTGTTGCTGAAGATAAAAATGCTACTATGGCTCAAATTTCACTGGCCTGGATGATTAATAAAAAAGATTATATTGTTCCGATTCCAGGAACAACTTCTGTTGAAAACATGAAATCCAATTTTAAGGCAGGAAATGTGAAACTGTCCTCTTCAACAATAGATGAAATTGAGGATTTGCTTGATGATATTGATGTTCCTGTTTTTGGAGGACATTAAACAAATGAAATCAAAGGATATTTGAATTGTTAACGTGGAGTTCAAACTTATCCCATTTTTCGTTTAAAATATAAAGTAATTCCTGTAATAATTGCCGTACTGCCTCCAACAAGTATAATCAAACGCATTGCATTGGGGAAGCTATGCCAAAGTAAATATTTTTCTCAAGAAAATCCACTACAATCATTAATAAAAATAATGCGATAAGAATTGAAGATATGAACATAAACATTGTTCTATTTTCAAAATATGAAAGATTCTCTTTTGTAAAAATAATATTCAAAAAAAGTAAATAAAGAGTGAATAAACACTCATTATCTAAGATTCATCTTCTTTTTCTTCTTTCTTTTTGTCGACAATTACTAATCTTTGATTTTCTTCATCGACTTCCATTACTATTGGTTCAGCTTCGTATGCGCCGGAATCCTTTTCAACACATTCGTTGATTTTGGATTGTATTGCACCGACGTCTTCGGTATCAATCAGGTTAACAATTTCCAGTTGTTGTTGGAATCTTTCAACACCTTCAAGAGGCACGTTTTCAACAAAAGGAATTGCGCCAGTTGCACCAATAATTTTCTTTTTGTCCGGATCTGCTCCGTTTTCATGCAAAGCCAAGAAGCTTTGTCCGGTAATGTGGCCCTGTACTTCAGCTCCAGCCAATATCAAAAATCTAATATTCGGATTGGAAATAATGTTAGCCACTACTTTTTCAATTCCTAAATTTTCTGTTTTACATGGTCCTGCAATAGCTGCTCCGCTTAATTCTGCTTCAATGTGAGAAGCAAGTGTTGTTACAGCAACGGGACTTTCTGGATCTCCTACAATGTAATCTCCACTGATAACTGGCCAGCCGTCTGCAGGTGATTTTTTATCAGCCATTTTTTACTCCTCCATATTTATTTATATAATGTATTGTCAATAAGTTAATTTAAATATTTTGTCACTTTTCTAGGGTAATGGGTATTTTTCCTTAAATTTTCTGTTGTAAACTATAATGAATATAAATCCAATCAGAGAGCCAATGTTCATTCCAATTATTGCTCCAAGGTATACTCCAAAAACTCCCATTTTGAGGATTATTCCAAGCAAATATGCAAAAAACATGCTCAGAATCAGTTCTCTTAATACTGTCAGTCCCAATGATTTAAAGCCTGAACCAATTCCCTGATATGTGTATGCGGCAGTTGCTCCAAATGGAATCAGGAAATTATAGAAAACCAGTATCTGAAGGATTTCTGCTGACCGCATTACCAATTCAGAATTCTGGGAGGTGAAACTGAACAGGTCGCATAACGGATATGCGAAGATTAAAAATATTGCAGATATTGTCAATGTAAAAATCAGACTTAGGATTGTTGAATATTTGATGGTTGTATTGAAGTTTTTAGCATTTTTCGCACCATAAGCTATTCCGGACACTGTTATTGTAGCTATTCCTATGGCCATGCACGGCAGGAATGCTATTGAGATGAATCTCCATGCTATCGTAAATGATGCCACTTCATTGACTCCGGCAGTTACTATAATCAGGTAATTTAGAATTATTGCCACTATTGAAAATATTATTTCTTCAAAGCTGGCAGGAAGGGAAACTACAAGTATTTCCTTATAAATTGAGAGTTTTCTTTTGTAATATTTCAGTTTAAAGTTAAAATAGCTGTCTTTTTTAATATAAATCCAGTAAAGCATCCATAGGTATCCTATTGATGAGGATAATATTGTGGCTGTTGCAGCTCCAAATATTCCCAAGTTCAGGACATATATGAAAATAGGGTCTAGAATCATGTTCAGTATTGCGGTTAGAATCTGGGGTTTTGTTGCTCTTTTCACATCACCTTCCGTTCTGAAGATGCTTGATGTTACATTCGGCATCAAAAATACAATATTGAGTAAAAATATTATTCTTCCATAATCCAGGCAGTATGTCAACACATCACCTGCACCGAATAAAATTATCAAATCATCCAAAAAGAATATTCCTACAATTAAAATCATGACTGAAACAACAACTGTCAAAATAATTGTATGCATAACTGCATTATTCGCATCTTCAAATCTTGATGCTCTGACATATCTTGAAATAAGTGAGTTTCCTCCCGCACCGATGCCGCTTCCGATTCCTATGATTACCAGGTATAATGGTGAAATGAATCCTAAGGCTGCCAATGCATCAGTATTGATTCCTGAAACCCAAAAGCTGTCTATAAGATTATTTAAAAACATCAGAAGCATTGAAAGTATTGTTGGAATAGCTAATCTGTTTATGGCTTTTTTAGGGTCTCCAGTGATTGATTCGATATTTTCATTGGCCTGCATTATAATATTTTTTGGTTAATTATCTATTTGAATATATTTAAATTGTTTACTTGTGCAACAATTATATATGTCATGAATTACATAATATCTGTGAGGGATTAATTTGAAAGATGTTATATTAGGTTTTGGAGCAATGAGGCTTCCGCAAAAGGATGATAATAATCCGGCATCCATTGATATAGATGAATTCACTAAAATGGTTGACTATTATATGGATCAGGGTTTTGATTACTTTGATACATCATATGCTTATCATGCGGAAACGTCAGAGGATGCATTGAAAAAAGTGTTGGTCGAAAGATATCCCAGAAAATCATTCAGAATAGCTGACAAGATACCTACATGGCTTCTGACAAAAGAAGAAGATAATGAAAGACTTTTAAACGTAATGCTTGAAAGATTGGGTGTCGATTACTTGGATGTTCTGTTAATCCATAACATTAACAGGGTATTCATGGGCTTGGCTGAATCAAGCAACAGTTTTGAATTCCTAAGAAAAGCAAAAGATGAAGGTAAAGCTTTAAAAATAGGTATCAGTTTTCATGACAAGGCAGATCTGCTCGAAGAGGTCTTGGAAAAATACGGTGACATCATAGATATCGTTCAACTGCAGTTAAACTATCTTGACTGGAATGACCAGAGGATTCAGTCCAACAAGTGCAATAAGTTATGCACAAAATATGGCGTTGAAGTAATTGTAATGGAACCTATTAAAGGAGGAACTCTAGTTAATGTTGCTGACTGTGTAAAGCAGCAGTTTGAGGATTACAGCGATACTTCCATGGCCGAATGGGCATTGAGATTTGCAGGTTCACAAAAAAATGTATCTGTTGTTTTAAGCGGAATGGGTTCTTTAGAGCAAATGAAGGAAAACTGCGAAACATTCAAGGACTTTGAAGAAATCACAAGAGACGAGCACAGATTCCTGATGAAAATGGCTCGTGAAATCAAAAAGACCACAGCAATCGATTGCAGTTTCTGCAACTATTGCGTAAAGGAATGTGAGGCCAATATTCCTATTCCGGATTACTTCAATCTGTATAACAGTGAAAAAATCTATTCTTTGGAATCAAATCATGCATTGTATGGGACTACGAGCATCACATATGCTCCTGCTTCTGCATGTACTGAATGCGGAACCTGCATTGATTATTGTACGCAGCAATTGGATATTCCGAAGCTATTGAAAGATGTTGTGGATTTATTTGAATAAATAAAATAAATCCATTTCTTATTCTTTTTTTAAGGGTTACAGTTTTTGCAAGGAACATAGCCCTGATTTATCGCATCATCTCTTGAACTAAAGGTTACCTTATTTTTTTTCGGATATCTTTCCTACAGATGAGCATGTTGGGTAATGGAATTTATGTGTGTTGGCATTTCCAATATATGTTCCTGCAGCGCTTGATGATGTGTCACTGGATGATCCGGTGTCTGTATGTGTAGATGTACTTGCAACCGGTGTAGCATCTCCAGCCCAGTTATATGGATAAAATTCGCTTGGAGGGATGTACATTATCTCTGCAAGGCCTTCTTTTAAAAGCATTTCATTTAAGTTTTTTCCGTCCACTATAACAACAGCCAGTGTTCTTCCGTATCTGTCGCTGTGTTTTGAATCGTCAATATCCAGACTAACTTCTCGATTCAAGCATAATTTCTTTACAAAGTATGCTGATGCATCGGCTCCGGTAACTCCTTTTTCGGGTGTATTAACACCTACTAAACGGACTTTTCCAACACCTTCGACGGTTATTGTGTCTCCATCAGATACTTTTGTACATAATCCGCTGACTTCTGAATTGCAGTTCGTGTCACTATATTTTGATAAAATATCATTTAATGACAGTGAACTGTAATCTGAAATTGTCTTTTCATGGGAAAATCCTGTTCCTGTATATGCTACGGCAGTACCCATCGCTCCGGCAATTATGAGCATTGTAATTAGTATGAATATGAATGATTTGTCAACTTTCATTTTAATCACTATTATATTGTTATTATCTTGTTATTAAATATTTGGTGTCTGTTCCGCTAGGCATAAGTGGCATATTGCATTGGGATTGTCCTTTTGGTTATCTTTAACGGGACAGTAAAATATTCCTTTTTCTTGTGTAACCTTAAGTTTTCCTGGAAATTCACTACCCACCGGATGTATAGGTTCTTTTAGGATGAATGTGGTGTATAGTGATGTTATGACATATATTAATGGGAACTTATCATCATTTTCACTTAATCTTTCCTTTTCAAATGTTGTTTTAAGCAATGGGAATGAATTATATAATGTTTCCATATCTATTGATTCGCTCATATCATTGTTATTATCACGAACCTCTTTCATACGCATTATGAAATATCTGATATAAATCTCAAGATATTTTTCACGATACTGGGACTGTACATATTTTCCGTCTTCTCGCATTCTGGCCGTAGCCATCATTAAATCATATGGGGATATAATTCCAGCATATTTCTTTAAAATAATCATCAAATCATTTTTGCTAATGCTGTTATTATCCATTAATTTTTCCAGTTCTTTTAATATGTCTTCAGCTCCCATATAATATAATATTTAATTTCTACTTTATAATTTTTGACAATATTTAAGTATTATTATATTCAAAGTATAATTATAAAAAGAGATGAACTGATTATATGATTAATATTACCAGAAAAGAGGAAGTTGTTTTTAATCAGATAAAAATATTTGATGTGGAATATGATGGTGTAATTCCAATTTCCGCACTTAAAAAAGAATTATTTAGTGGAAGTTTCCATGAATATGATTTGATTCAAGTATTGAATTCTCTTTCAAATAAAGGTTTAATAGAATTTCAGGATGAAAATGTACGTTTGATCAGTTCAGATAAAGAAGTCAATACTGTAAATTCAAAAAAAGATTTGGAAGAGTTGGAGTTAAATATGAAAGAGAAAGAATCTTTCGAATTAATTAAAACTCTTGTTAATGAGAAAAATTTAGTTTCAAAATATATTCTGGAAGGCAATTTGCTTTATGGGGATTTGAAACTGACTAATTTTAGAATGTATCACATCATATTGTCTTTAGAAAACAAAGGCCTTTTAAAACATATCCATAAATCAGATGGGGAATATTATCTCCTTGTTGAATAATATTTTTTACTTAAAATTTATTATCTGAGTATTATCATTTTCTATTTTTATCATAATATTTATATAAGTAAAAAATCTAAGTATAATATAATAATGTATAAATAAGGTTATTTCTATGATGAGAATAAGTATGTCATTACCTAAAAAATTATTATCTGATTTTGATGAAGTATTGAAAGAGAGAGGTTACCAGTCTCGTTCAAAGGGTATTCGTGATGCACTTCAGGATTATATTGTTCGTTATCAGTGGATGAATTCCATGGAAGGGGAAAGGATTGGTATTATTACAATTATTTACGACCACCATTATACCGGAGTGATGGAAAACCTGGCAGAAATCCAACACAGTTTCAGAAATGAAATCAATACAAGCATGCATATCCACATGACTGATAAGTATTGTATGGAAATTGTAGTTGTAAATGGAGACATTGCTGAGATTCGTGATTTAACAGAAAGGATTATGAGACTTAAAGGTGTCGAACACGTTAAATTAACAAGTACTGCAAATGGAGAAGAGTTTTGTGAACCTGATGGTCATTCACATGATCACTACCATCATCACTAAATATTTTTTTATTTTTTCATGAAATTTCAAACCACATCATATCATTTTGATTTATTGAAAGATACTGATAGAGTGTCTGCTTTTTTTGAAGCTATTAATGATTATTCCAAAAAAACAGATTTGGCTTACGATTTGGGTTGTGGATCCGGAGTTCTATCTTATTTTTTAAATAAAAAGTTCAATGAAATCATATCTATTGAAATCGATTCAAAAGCCAGTGAATGCGCTTCACTAAATTTAAATGAATTTGAAAATATTGAAGTAATCAATTGTGATGTTTTAGAATATGATTTCACTAAAAAAGCGGATTTGATTGTCTGTGAAATGTTGGATACGGCATTAATCGATGAAGAGGAAGTTCAGGTGCTTAATCATGCACGTAAATTCCTTAAGGAGGATGGTGAAATCATTCCGAAGGCAATTATCAATATTGCTGAGCTTGTTAATATGCAGAGGCATTATGTTCATTGGGATGAGGATGCGGCATATGAAATATTGTCTGATTCTGTTGATTACTCAAAAATAGTATTCAAAGATAAGATAAATCCTGATTTTGAAAAAAATATCGAATTCAATGTAAATAAATCAGGTATTGCCAATGGAATTAAGATAACCAGCGTAACAATTCTCAATGATGAAATTGTCTGCGGTCCAACTCCAATGTTTAACCCACCATTATTGGTTCCGATAGATGAAATGAATGTTAAATGCAATGATTTAATTAATGTTAAATTGAAATATATTATGGGGCAAGGTATTGAAACTATTGAAACCCAAATTTTGTAAGGTGATTTTATTTCATTTAAAAATGAATTAATTGATTTTTTAAAAGATTATGAAAAGTTAATCATTTTAGGAATAGGAAATGAGCTTAAATTTGATGATGGTGTAGGTCCATTCATTATTTCTAAATTAAATGAGTTAAATTTAAATGATGATGTTTTATTAATCAATGCTCAGACTGTTCCCGAAAATTTCACCGGAAAAATCAGAATGGAGAAACCAAGCCATATTATTATAATTGATGCCTGCTTAATGGGTTTAAGTCCCGGTGAGTTCAAAATTGTAAATGAGGACGATTTCGTTAATATTGGAATTTCAACACATTCAATGTCTTTGTCTTATTTTGTAAAATTTTTGAATCATGATAATATACTATTTATAGGTATCGAACCTGAAACTTTAGAATTGATTGATCAGGATTCATTGGGTGTGCTTGGAGCAGATCTTATGGATTTCAATGGATGTTTAACTGAAAATGTTGAAAGAAGTGCAAATGAAATTATTAACTTATTGGAGGAAATATTATGAAAATTCTATTTATTGGCTCACGTTTATATGATGATATTGATTATTATGTTAAAGGAAAAGGCATAGAAAGCATACTGACAGAATCAAACGAGGAAGCAATTAATTTGGATTTGCCTGATCAGGTATTCATTGTTCCCAGGGGAATGGAAGGTCCTAAAAACATTGCTGTCAGTCAAAATGTTGATGCCGTTGTCCCATTGATAGGAATTGATCCTCCTTTAATTCAGGTTGCTCACATGAAGGAAGAGATTGAAGATGAATATGGAATTCCTGTAATTGCTGCTGATGTTCGTGCTGTTGAGTTAACTTCCAATAAAATCAACACAAAAAAATTTTACTCAGAAATAGGTGTGCCAACTCCTGATTATCAGATTTTAAATTGTCCTGAAGATTTAACTTTAGATTTTCCTGTCGTTTTAAAACAGGGTGAAGGACAGGGCGGAAAAGACATTAAAGTGGCACATGACTTGGATGATGTTAAGGAATACTTTGAAGAGTTTAATCAGGCATTATGTGAAAAGTTCATTGAGGGCTCTGAAATTTCAATTGAAGTATTGGGATTCAATGGAGAATTTGTTGCACTTCCTCCGATTTACAAAGGTGAAACGACTCTTGAAGGTACACATCCGTTAAATAAGGTTAAATTGGGGCCTTGTCTAATTGATGGTTTGGACAATAATTTAATTCAAAGGACTGCATATAAGGTGGCCCGCAATTTGAATTCCGATGGAATATTTGAAATGGATTTCATGTATTCCCATAAAGACAATCAGTTATATGCGATTGAAGTTAATACAAGGCCAAACGGAACCAGATATTTGACAACCGCTACATGTGGCATTAATTCGTTATGTGAATTAGTCAATATGGCCTGTGGCGAATTCAGCTTAAAGAATGTTTTTGATAATTTGGAATATTATTATTCTACTGAAATTCCAATCGGAGATTATAACGGTCCTAAAGCTAATGAACCCGTAAAATCATTTGACAATAATAATTTTGTTGTTCACGGGCCGGAAGGTTATCAAAGAATTACCATACGTGCCAAATCAAAAAAAGAGCTTGAGGACTTAGTTAGGGATTTAACTTAATGATACAATTATATACTATAAATTAATAAAATATAATTAGTTTAAAATATTTTTGTAGTGATTGGAATGAATAATGGAGAAATGTTAATTCTTTTTTTAATAACATTAATCGCAACAATATTCTTCACATGGTATGTTAAAAGGATATTGCTTAAAGCAAGGATTGCTGATAGTCCTATAGTTAGTGAACATAGACATAAACGTGGAACGCCTACAATGGGCGGAATCGCATTTTTATTTACAATTTCATTAATTATATCACTTTATTATCAGAACACTCCAATTTTAATTTTATCATTCATCATGCTCATCGGAGGAATTGTAGGTTTGGTTGATGATTTAATCGGACTTAAAATTAAGGAAGTGCAAAAGATTGTGGTTAATATATCTGATGAGGTAATAACATTAGGCAGATTGGATGTTGAGCCTCAGGAGGAAGTGAGAGTTGCAACTCCAAAAGCCAAATCCGAAGTTGATAAATTCCTTCAGCAGGGTAAAGTTGAAGTTGTCGGTGAAGTTCCAATCAAAACAGAACCTGGAGAACTTGAAAAAATTATCTGTCAAATTGTAATAGGTTTATTTTTAGGATTAACTGGAGTTATAACCACATTAGGCGGTTTTGAGTTAGGTATTTTGGCTATTCCTGTTGTAATTATTGGTGTTATAGGATCCATCAATTCAGTTAATCTGATTGATGGCATGGATGGTCTTGCTGCAGGTATTGTTGGAATTGCTTCTATAGCTTGCTGTGTCTATGGTTATCTGTTTGGACCATTAACAATCATTCCTCCATTTTTAATTCTGGCAGGATTATGTTTGGGATTTTTAGTGTTCAATAAACATCCGGCATCAATATTTATGGGCGATACTGGGTCATTTGTTCTAGGTACCGGTTATGCTGCAGCCGTATTGTTGTGTGACATACCTTACTTTGGGGTATTGGCATTGGGTGTTCCTATTATTTCAGTCATTGTTAGCTTACTTCATAGAGCACATATCATCAAGCTGCCTGTTGAGCCTCTACACCATACGTTAAATCATTACGGCATGTCAGAAATCAAAATTGTCTTAACATACTGGGGGTCTACTGTAGTCTTATGTATTGTCGGTATTCTCGCTAAAATGTACATATTCTAATTTTCTTGGTGTTATTTATGAATATTCGGGATTTAGCTAATTCCATTAATGGAAAAATCATTGGAAACACATCTTTCTTTTTAAATCAGGATTTTACTGGGAGATTCACATTATTAAATGATTCCATAAAAGGAGACATTGTAATTAGGCATTGGATTAATGGAAAAGGTATTGAAATTGCTGCACAAAAAAATATTGCCGCATTAATCACCCAAACTCCAAAGGATGGGGCTGCTGAAAAGGCCGAAGAGTTAAGTTTTCCATTGATTGTTTGTGATAAAATCGAATTGGCCAATGCTTATGCTTTAAAATGGACGGCTGATAATTTTTCCCCTAATTCAACCAATGTTGTCATTACAGGAACTAACGGTAAATCAACCACTTCCCATTTAATTTATCATATTCTAAAAAATGCAGGATACCATGTATTGACCAATACTGATAGTGAGTCAGAGTTCAATACGCTGATTGATCCAATGGTTTCCAAATTGATTTCAGACGAAGTAAAATCCAACGGAGAATTGGATTATCTGGTAATTGAAGTGTCTGAAGTCCAGGGATGGCTGGGAAATCTTATGAAAAACCATGCTTCATTAATGTCAAATGCGCTAACTCCTAAAGTGGGGGTTATCACTAATATTGCAATGGACCATATTGGGCTTGTAAACTCCATTGATGAGGTTTTCGATGAAATATCTGCTGTTCCTGAAGCTATTGGTGATGGCATAACAATTTTAAATTATGATGATGAATTGGTTAGAAAAATCAAGGCTGAAAATTCTTTTTACTGGTCTATGAACAATAGTGATGTTGATTTATACTTCAATGATGGAATATATTATGATGGTGAGTTAATCATTAAAAAAGAGGATTTGCCATTTACCAGCGGTCATTTTATCCAGAATATATTGTCCGCTGTAGGTGCCTGCATCAATTTGGGTATTGATTTAACAGTTATCAAAGATGGAGTCAAATCATATAAGGCTCTTAATAGACGTTTTGCAAAATTAAATGATGAGCCATTGATTATTGATGATTTTGCCCACAATCCTGATGGCATTAAAAACACCATCAGAGAAACCATTAAGCTTTTGGATGATAATCAGAAATTGCATGTGGTATGTGCAATCAGAGGATCTCGCGGTGTTGAAATCAATAAGCTAAATGTTGAGGCTTTGGTTGAAGTTTTAACCGAGGATATTAATCTATTTTTATCTTCCAGTAATGATGTAGTCAACAATTTGAATTATGTGGAATCAGAAGAAAGGGAAATATTTTTCGATATTCTGGACGCCAATGATATAACTTACACTCATTTTGATAATCTGGCTGACTGCTTATCTGATGTATATTCTTTGGCCGATAAAAATGATGTCATTTTATTAATAGGTGCTCAGGGTATGGACCCGGCTGAATCATTACTTAAAAATATTCTATAAATTTAAATATTATATTAATTAAAGATTATACTGTATAGATTTTTTATTCGCATGAATATAATCTAAGAGGATAAAACATGTTTATAAAGATTAGAAGAGATACATTAATAATTTTATTATTAGCATTTATTTTAATTCTCTGTGGTCGTTTAATTACATATGTCGCATTTGCTTCATCTGATGAGGTTAGTGACGGAGTACCAATTTCTGGAATCATTGTTAAGGGTAACGATATAGTTCCCGTAGACACTATAAGATATAATGTAATGCAAGCTGGTTTCAGGGATGGAAGTGTTATCTATGGTGATATTTTAAAGACTTCTAAAAGAGAGGTTTCGCTGAAGGATGCGATACATACGGCGCAGGAATTTGCAAAAGAATCGACAGTTCCTGGTACGTCAGTTGAACCTATAACTGCAGCTGATGTTCAGGTAGATAAAAATACAGGAATTGTTACTGTAACAGTTATTGAAGACTTTTCGTCTGTTGAATTAGAAGATAAATAGGTTATGAGGGATAAGATTTGAAAAGATTAAAAATACCAATTATTTTTTTCATTATATTTTTGATGACTATGAGTAGCGTTGCAGCTACTTGTAATATTATCATTATTACTGATCCTACTGGAGAGGACCCTAATGGTGCGGCTGCTGGAAGTATGTCATTTGCAGAGAACATGTTCCAGTCCACTTTTTTAATGTCTAAGGATAATCATTTTGCGGTCCTGTCAGGGGGTACAGGTAGTTCAGATGTTAGGTTAGATTCTATTGTAGCTGCTGTAGCTAATCTTGAGAACAATGCATCTGCCGCTTCTGCAGCATCAATTGCAAGTAGCTATGATGGAGCTCGTCTTGTTGTCGGAGGTCCTTTTATGGGTGCAGCAATTGGAGGTTCATTTGACGCTTATGTAATCACAGTAAATGGTAATGATAGTGATATTACTGTCACGCCTTATAGTAGTGGTGTAGCAACCTTACAGCCGGGTCAGAAAGGAGCTATTATTCACTTGAGAAATACAAATGGAAATCCGATGTATGGTACTGCGGATTATGTCCGTAAAGAGACTGCAATGAACATTGGTAAAATGATTAGGGATGGATATCCAGCTACCACAATTCTATCTGAAGCTATGGGTGAAGTAGCACGCGATTCCGGTGAAAAATATGGTGGAGGTGGAGTTAACCTTGTCTCAGGAATATCCACTTCAGACATGTTCACTCCAACTGAAATGAACTCAACCGGTTATCCTATGGATGAGGCATATTCCAAAGTTTGTGATGACTGCGGATGGGGTGTAGGTTATCCTGCTGCCGAAGCTTATGACAAGTGCCCTGTTTGCGGAGGAGATTTGAAAATAGTATATGCTTATGAAGCTTTGGGCAATGCCATTACAGTACGTCCTGATTCCGTAAGTGTTTCAGTATATGGTAGTGGTAAGTCAGGTGTAGCTTCAACTACAAGAGAAATCGTACAGGCATCTGTCAATAAATATGGATATGACGCATCATCTATTGCAGGATCTATTAATAAAGGTATTAATAACGGTCTTTTAATGGGTGTTGATTATGTTGAGCCTAAGGATATTAATGTAAAACAGGATTCCAAAGCTGTTGGTGTTTATTATACTGCACTTCCTGGAGACAGGTCTTCGCCATCATGGGATTTGCCTGTAGACGAAAACATATTAAATATTCTGGGCAGTATTCAGACGGCTGTAGGTATTGTTCTGATTCTGCTGGTTATATTCAGAAGTAGATTATTGAAATCTTTCCAAAATCGGTGATTTTTCACCATTTACTTTTTTTATTTAGGGGATATTATGGCATTAATTTTAATTAGAGGAGAAAATAAATCAAAATTGCTTAGCGCTATTTCTGATATGGAGAGACATGGAAGTTTAACATTGTCATCAAATCCAAAAGTTATTAGTGCAGAATTTGCCGATTCACTTGTTGAACAGATTTTACAATCCAAACTTAGAACTAAATCTAATGTTGCTACTGCATTTTTTGTAAAAGAAGATACTACATTAAGTATTTTAAAAATAAAACAAATTCATCCTCCGGCACATATCGTTGTTGTCAGTCCTGAATATAGAGGACATGATGAGCTTAAAGAAAAATTAACGATTGCTCATGATATGGAGGGTTATCACTCAAATAGAGCACTTAATGCAGGTAAAATAGATTATTCAGTAAAAGGCAAAAAAAGATATATTCAAAATGATAAGTTAAATAGCTATATAGATTAATAGCTATTTCCTTTTAATTTTCACTACATTTCCCAGGGTTCTTCCTCCTGAAGAATTACTCATAAATTGATTCAAATCAATATCATTCACGCTTTCTATTAATGTAATGTCCAAAGCGTTTTCTAGTTTTTTTGTTAGTTTATTGTCAGGAGTCATTTTTCCGGATTCTATTCTGTTAATGACAGATACTCTTTCATTAATTTTTTTTCCTAAATCCTCTCTGGACCAGTTTTTAGCTTCTCTAGCTTTTCTAACAGTGACATTGTAATCTTCAATCAACTCATCTGTAGGGTCATCATTTCTGTAATTTCTTTTTGGTTGTGTAGTTTTTCTTCCTCTTTTATTCTGTTGGAATTTTGGTTTTGGAGGTGCTTTTTGGATTGTTCCTAATTTAGCACATTCTTTACAGACAACCATAACTGATCCTTCAATTTTTGCTCTTGTAGGATTTGTTTCACTAACGGGTTTACCACAAATTTCGCATTCCATATTAATCAGTTTTTTTAATTTTATTATGTTATGATTTATTTTATATGTATTAAAATATTTTGTTTTTTGAAAATAAAAATTTTGTTTGATTAAAATAAAATAAATAACTTTAAATATTTAAAATTACTAATTGTTATTAAAAGTAACTTTGTTGTAGAAATTTATATGGAGATGATTCACATGAACGATTTTGATGATTTGGAAAATTCTTCTAAAGAGGAGTTAATTGAAAAAGTTGAATCTTTACAAGATGAAATATCTTCTATTCGTGAAGAAAAATCCAAAGCTAAAAGTAACTTAATGTGGAAAGTTAGGAAATTAGAAAAAGATAAAGTTCTAATTGAAAATGAAAAAATCAGATTAGAAAGAGAAGCTAAATCCTTACGTTCCGAAGTAGAAAGATTTAGATCTCCACCTTTAGTTTTAGCTACTATTACTGAAGTTTTAGATGAAAATAGGATGACAGTTAAAAGTAGTACTGGTCCTAGTTTTCTTGTTAATTACTCAAAATTCTTAGATGAAAAATTATTAGTACCTGGTTCTAGAGTTGCTCTTAACCAACAAACATTTGGTATTGTTGAAGTATTGCCGTCTGAAAAAGATGCTAATGTTTCAGGAATGGAAATTGAAACGAAACCTGATGTTACTTATGAGCAAATCGGCGGTTTGGAAGAGCAAATTATTGAAGTTAAAGAGACTGTAGAACTTCCATTGAAAGAGCCTGAATTATTTGAAAAAATAGGAATAGATCCGCCAAAAGGAATTTTGTTATATGGTCCTCCTGGAACTGGAAAGACTTTGCTTGCAAAGGCCGTAGCTAATGAGACTAATGCTACATTCATTAAGATTGTTGCTTCCGAATTTGTTAAAAAATATATCGGGGAAGGAGCAAGACTCGTGCGCGAAGTATTTGAATTAGCTAAGGAAAAAGCTCCGGCTATTATTTTCATTGATGAACTTGATGCTGTAGCAGCAAAAAGACTTAAAAGTTCAACAAGCGGTGACAGAGAAGTTCAAAGAACTTTAATGCAGTTGCTCGCAGAATTGGATGGTTTCGAATCCAGAGGGGATATCGGTATTATTGGTGCAACCAACAGACCGGATATCTTAGACCCTGCTCTTTTAAGGCCTGGTCGTTTTGACAGGTTCATTGAAGTTCCTTTACCAAATGAGGATGGAAGAAAAGAGATTCTCAAAATCCACACTAAAAGAATGGCATTGGATGAAGAAGCGGACATTGACCTTTTAAGTGACTTGACTGATGGTTTGTCCGGTGCAGACTTAAAAGCAGTCTGTACTGAAGCAGGAATGTTTGCTATCCGTGAAAAACGTGATAAAGTAACTGTAGCTGACTTCATGGATGCTGTTGACAAAGTTGTAGACTCTGAACATGATGAAGAGTTTAAAAAAGAAGCGGGCGTAATGTTCGGTTAGTTAAATTTATCTGAAATAAGCCAATGATGAACCCTATGAGCTCTGATTAGTGATGAATGATGGGCGAGCTGAGGCTTATTTTTCATACTTTTTTTGTAAAACTTTATTTAAAATTAAAAACTAATAGTATTATTATGTTTGGAAAAAAAGATAATCAAGTTAATGATAGAATTATTTATCAAGCTAAGCCTAATATGATTTTAGGTTGTAAAAAAGCTATTTTAGGTTTTATTTTATTGCTTATTGTTTTATTTATTTCCGGACCAATTATTCAATTTGTTGGGGAAATGCAGGTATATCTGATATCTTATGTTAAATTATCCTTAACAAGATATACTGCGATTGCGGTTTTCGTTGTTATTCTTTTAATAGTTGTATATATCATATGGCAAATTATCGGATGGTATTCAAAGGAGTATATTTTAACTGAATCTAAAATCGTAGTGAAATCCGGCGTTTTAATTACCCGTAAGAATTACATGCCTTATTCAACAATACAGGATATTAATACTTCTCAGGGCATATTTTCCAGATTGTTCAATGTTGGGTCAGTCAGTGTTTACAGTGCTTATGATAACAATCAGATGTCTTTAGATAATATTTCCAATCCATCCCAGGTAGAGGAGATAATATTTTCTAAAATTACTCAACCTAGAGCATATTACCAGCCTCATAAGGATAATTTTAATAATTATCATCCTATTTCAGATTCCCAATCCCAATTTCAAAATAGGGATGATTATTATAGGAATCATGATTATTATTCTCCACAGGAAAACTATTACCAGTCTAATGATTATTATGATGATGAGGATTATGTTATAACTCCAATCAGGCAAGAAGAACAATATGTTCGTAGGGAATATGATTATTATCCTGAAGATATTAATTATCAAAATCCTCAAAGAAATAGGTATGAATATGAACCATATGAAGAAAGCTTGGAACATAATATTAATCGGGCGATGAGTGATGATTATTATTCATATGATGATTCAAGAAACAGTTATCAAAATGAGAGTTATTATGATGAAGTGAGGGATAATTACTCATATGGTGAGGACAATGTCTATTATGACAGCCAGGATTATTCTTCATATAATGAATATCAAAATGATGAAGATTTTCAAAAAAGTGATGATGATTCCAGTGAAACAGTCATAAAAAGACATTTCGATAAATTTAAAAAATAATATTATTGGGTGAATTAATAATGGAACTGTTATGTATACAATCACAGGAGCACCCGTTATTGCCTCAGGGTGAACTCAAAGCAGTTATTGAATGTGAAGAAATGCAATGCAAATTAAAGGTTATAACCGAAGGTTTGGTAATATTGGAAGATATTTCTTCAGAAAATATTGATGATTATTATCAGATTTTAACTAGAAGATTAGGTTATACTCATGAAGTTCACCAGATAATAAGAACTTCCACAGTCAATGATTTGGATGAAGATATTTTATCAATAAACTGGCAGGATTATATTGATGAAAATTTTGCCGTAAGATTGAAAAGATTTAATTCAGAAGTTGATACGGTAGCAATAGAAAGAAGGGCAGGTTCATTAATATTGGAAAAAACAGATAATATAAAAGTAAAGTTAAATCATCCCAATACATTAGTAAGGTTTGTTGCATTTGAAGATATTATTTATATTGCAATTGAAAGGTATCATCTAAATAAAAAGCATTTTGAAGATATTAAACCGCATAAAAGACCGTTTTTTTATCCGGGATCAATGAGTCCTAAACTTGCTCGTTGCATGGTGAATTTATCTCGAGTAAAAGCCGGACAATTGGTGCTGGATCCTTTTTGCGGAACTGGTGGAATATTGATAGAGGCAGGATTAATAGGTTGTAAAGTTGTAGGATCTGATGTTAATTGGAAAATGAAAAATGGAACGGCCATTAATTTGGATTATTGTGGTATAACTGATTATAGGACTTTCCATTTAGATGTTCGTGAACTTAAAATGTATGAAAAGGTAGCGGGTGTGGTTACTGATCCCCCATATGGAATATCAACTTCTACAGGAGATATTGAAGGGGACGATATTTTTAAAGAATTCTTCCATGCAATATATGATAACATGGCTGATGACGCATATTTATGTATGGCAAGCCCTCATTATGTTGATTTAAATCCTATGATTGATGAAGTTGGTTTTGAGCTTGTTGAACAGTATTCTATTAAAATGCATAGAAGTTTAACAAGAATTATCTCAGTTATACAAAAATCTCATAAAAAATAGCTAAGTTTATATACTAGTTATTTTTATTAACTATTTTTTTCTATTTTATTTTATATAATTCGTATTTTTCCTCTAGGGTTATTTTTTTACATATTCGAATTAAATTTTTAATGTTGGTCATTTATTAAAAAATTTTTTTGAAGATATGGTATATAGATAGTTGTTTTTTTAATTTAAATATTAATTAATATTATTTTATAATTTAAGATAACAGATTTAAATATTTTTTATTTTAATAAATTTTTGCAATTAATTTTAATTGATTTTGTTACTTTAATATCTCTGTCTATTAGATGTGCTATATGAATTATGGCGATGACCTAAGTTAAATTGTATATAACAATCATAACAATGATGGTTGCTTTCCACATGTAGCGATACATTTTATGAGTACTTGAGTTTTTTCGAGTATGATGTTGGTTTTGTAGATGTGGTGAATTATTGATACTATCAATTTTCAGTGTATTACTCGTCTATATTTTTTTAGCGTACTTCATAATACTTATTTATTATGTCTGTTATGTGTTCAATTCTGTTTGATCCTGGCAGATGCTACTGCTATTGGGATTCGATTAAGCCATGCAAGTCGAAAGAATTTAGATTCTTGGCGTACGGCTCAGTAACACGTGGATAACCTACCCTTAGGACCGGGATAACCTTGGGAAACTGAGGATAATACTGGATAGGCAATTATTCCTGTAATGGTTTTTTGTTTAAATGTTTTTTTCGCCTAAGGATGGGTCTGCGGCCGATTAGGTAGTTGGTTAGGTAATGGCTTACCAAGCCGTTGATCGGTACGGGTTGTGAGAGCAAGAGCCCGGAGATGGAACCTGAGACAAGGTTCCAGGCCCTACGGGGTGCA
>NZ_JAZUMY010000071.1:0-18502 GCF_045603845.1 Methanobrevibacter sp. | reverse complement strand
TTGGAAGAAGAAATTGACCTTGCAAAAACCTACAGACACAGCATTGATGTTGTAGTTGACAGACTTAAGATAAGGCATGATGTTGATTTCAAAAGGAGATTGGTTGATTCTCTGGAAACCGCAGCGGAATTTTCCGAAGGTTTAATCACGGTATTATTCGATAATGGTGATGAAGAGTATGAGAAAAAATACTCAGAGCACTTTGCATGTGTTGACTGTGGAATAAACTTTGAAGAATTGACTCCTCGTATGTTTTCTTTCAACGCGCCTCAAGGTGCATGTCCTGAATGTAATGGTATAGGTTCTAAAATGGAAATTGATCCTGATTTAATTGTACCAGACAAGAATTTGTCCTTGAATGAAGGAGCAATTGTACCATGGGCAAAATCAACTAAAAGGGAAAATTATTATTATCAAATGCTTCAGGCGGTTGCTGACCATTTTAATTTCAGCATGGACACTCCATTCAATGAACTGCCACAAGAGCATCAGGACAATATTTTATATGGATGTAAGGATAAAATTGCATTTACTTTTAAAAGAAGAAACAAATCTTATATGGTTAATCGTAAATTTGAAGGAGTTATACCTAGAATGGAGAGATTATATCTTGAAACAAAATCAAACTATTCAAGAAAATACCTTTCAAAATTCATGAGCGACAGAAAATGTCATGTCTGTAACGGAAAAAGGCTGCGTCCTGAAGTGCTTGCAGTAACTGTCGGAGGAAAATCCATTGCAGATGTGGTGGAAATGTCCATTAAGGATTCATATCAGTTTTTCCTGGATTTGGAGTTAACTGAAAGAGAACAGTTTATCGCTAAAGAGGTTCTAAAAGAAATCAGGGAAAGACTGAAATTCCTTGTAGATGTAGGTCTGGATTATCTCTCAATGGAAAGGTCATCTGGAACATTGTCCGGTGGAGAAGCTCAAAGAATCAGGCTAGCAACCCAAATAGGTTCAGGACTGGTCGGTGTATTATATATTCTGGACGAACCAAGTATCGGTCTTCACCAAAGGGATAACGTAAAGCTGATAGGTACTTTGAAAAGGCTTAAAAATCTCGGAAATACTGTTGTTGTCGTAGAACACGATGAGGAAACTATATTGTCAGCAGACCATGTTGTTGATATAGGTTCAGGTGCCGGAGAGCACGGAGGAAAAGTAATAGCTCAGGGAACACCGCAGGAAATCATGATGTGTGAAGATTCAATCACAGGAAGGTATCTCTCCAGAAAAGAAGTCATTGATGTTCCTGAAAAACGCCGTGAAGGAAACGGCAAGTTCATAACCATTAAAGGAGCAAAACAAAACAACCTGAAGGATATTGAAGTTGATATTCCTTTAGGTAAATTCACATGTGTAACTGGTGTAAGCGGTTCCGGAAAAAGCAGTCTGATAAATGAAATTCTTTATAAGGGGACTAAAGGTGAACTATCACACAAATTCACATTTGCCGGAAAATACGACAAGATTGAAGGTCTAAAAAATATTGACAAGGTTATTGCTATTGACCAAAAGCCTATTGGACGTACTCCAAGGTCAAATCCTGCAACATATACTGGAGTGTTTACAGATATCAGAGATTTATTCGCTAACACTCCTGAATCCAAAGCACGGGGATACAAACCGGGTAGATTCAGTTTCAACGTAAAGGGCGGAAGATGTGAGGCATGTTCTGGTGACGGTATAGTTCAAATTGAAATGCATTTCCTGGCTGACGTTTATGTACCATGTGAAGTCTGTGGCGGTAAAAGATACAATGATGAAACCTTAGACGTTCGCTATAAAGGTAAAAATATTTATGAAGTTCTTGAAATGACTGTGGAAGAGGCATTGGAATTCTTTGAACATATTCCTAAAATCCATAAGAAACTCAAAACTTTGGATGATGTCGGATTGGGTTATATGAAAATAGGCCAGCCTGCAACCACATTGTCCGGTGGTGAAGCTCAAAGAATTAAATTGGCTAAAGAGCTGTCCAGAACAAGTACTGGTAATACTTTATATATTTTGGATGAACCTACTACAGGACTTCATTTTGCAGACATTAAACGTTTGCTCGATGTATTGGCCAGATTGACTGATGCAGGAAATTCCATTGTCGTTATTGAGCATAACCTGGATGTAATTAAAACCGCTGATCATATTATTGATTTGGGTCCTGAAGGTGGAGATGGTGGAGGTCGTGTTATTGCTACCGGAACTCCTGAAGAAGTATCTAAAAGTGGAACCTATACAGGTGAATTTTTAGATAAAATGCTCAATGAAAACATAACTCCTTTTGCAAAAGAATTAATGGATGCTAAATAATTATTTTAGCATTTATATTTATTTTTTAACATAATTTTAAGTAAAAAAGAGTTTTTTTAATAACCAATGTTATTGTGAAGAATTTCTTCACAATTCCGATACAACATTGATTATTTCACCAACATGAATTTGAATTTTTTTAAATTCAATGGAGATAAATATCCTCCAATTGTATATTATTTTTTTAAATATTTAAATATGTTTAAAAATTATTTTTGTAAAATAGTTATTGGTATATACTTTTTTTAATAGGATAATAATTTATCAATTTAAAGATTTTAAGTAAAAAAGAGTTTTTTTTAATAACCAATGTTATTGTGAAGAGTTTCTTCACAATCCCAAAAAAACATTGATTATTTCACCTATTTAAAGTTTGAATTATTTAAATTCAATGGAGATAAATATCTCTATTTCTATATTATTTTTTTAATTATTTAAATATTATGTTCATGTGGATATAATTGTTATAATTAGTTTTCAAGCGATTACCTACTCCTAAACTAATTTTTTTGGGAATTAGCTAAATCCTATCATTAAACATAATCTTAACAATTAATCCACTAAAAAGGATTATTATTGATTATGATAACATTATTAATTTCAATAATGTTATGCACAACATTGTTAATGATTTTAAAGATTCTTCATTAACATTAACCGTAATATTTACGGATATTGTGTAATCCATTTTAATCCCTCCATAAATAGGTGAAAATTATTAGCAGAAACTCAAATTCAATTTTTATTAAAAATATCCGTTTCATAAAAATCCCTTTAAATTCCATTTAATAATTTTTTTGGAGTAGGATGAATTTATATATTGGATTTAAGGATATTTAAAGCTTTTTAATATTATTTGGGAGCAATATTGCTCTTAAGAGGTTATTTTGTATGGGTTTATAAATTCTAATTTCCATCATAAAGTTACCAAAATCATATTAATCAAAAATGTTATTATAAAGATAAAATAAAAGTAGTGTTGAGGAGATAATGTGAATTTTAATTTTTATGAAGCATTTTTAATTTTTATTCGTGGATTATTAATGGGTTCGGCAGATATTGTTCCCGGAGTTAGCGGAGGAACAATCGCATTAATTACCGGAATTTATGAACATTTGATTGGTTCAATCAGTAAAATTAATTTTAAATTTATAAAACCTTTAGTTAAATTTGATTTTAAAGGATTTTGGAATGCATTTTTGGATGAAATTGATTTTGCATTTTTCATTCCTTTAATTTTGGGTATTGGAATTGCAATGCTTACAATAGCTAAAGTTGTGACTTATTGTATGGATGTCCACACTGCACTGACTTATGCATTTTTCCTAGGATTAATCTTGGCATCAGCTTATGTGCTGCTTAAAAAGATTCCTAAATTGGAAATCAAGCACATTGCATTTGCAATTTTGGGCTGTATCTTGGCATATGTCTTTGTCAGTTTAAATCCTATTGCTGCAAATCATTCTCTACCGGTCATATTCATTTCCGGATTGATTGCAATTTGCGCTATGATTTTGCCGGGAATTTCCGGATCATTTCTTTTGTTGTTGCTTGGACAATATGAATACATGTTAACTGCCCTTCATGAGCTTCATTTCACTGAAATCATCGTGTTTATTGTAGGTGCGGTTATAGGAATTTTGGGTTTTTCAAAAATCCTGAATTATCTGCTTAAAAATCATGAAGAAGTAACAATGGCATTTCTCATTGGTGTAATGGTAGGTACATTAAAACTGCCTGCTTTGGAAGTTGCATCCAATGTAACTTTGGATATTGCAGGTTTGCTTCCGTGTGTTATCGTTGCAATAATAGCATTTGTATTAATCATTATTTTGGAAACAAGATTCGCTCAAGAATAATTGTTTTCAATTTCTCTTTTTTTGTTAATAGTATTTTTATAATATAAAAAATAAACTTTATTTTAATGTTAGTGATAAAAAAGGTTAAAAAGCAGTGGAAATTATATCCAATCGGTTCTCCGAAAGGAGCCTTGAACAATAAGAGGGAGGCCGAATTTGTTGGTACAATCAAATTTCAACAGACTGCTCAGGGTCTAGCAATAAACAGGTTCGTTGCTGACTACTCATATAAGGATAATTCCAGCCTGTCAGAAAAGCTCTTGCCTCCACAGGAAGTAACTAAGCTTTTAAGAAGTCAGGCAGTTTTTCTTGCAACTAAAGATAATGATGTTGAGGATTTTCTAAAAAGACTGAATGTTAAGGTTCGTCACACTCAGGTCTGTTCTTTCTGTGCTTTTGATGGAAATATCACTATCATAAATTCAAATTTTTCATATAAATACAATAACCAGCTGATATGTAAGAACTGCGCTCACGACACCATTAAAAATGAGATAAAAATAAGGGGATTTGACAAAAAGATTTTCAGAAACCTTAAAAGGACTCTGGAAAAAAGCGGAAATCTGGAAAAGACACTGTCTGTTTTAAGTCCTGATTTTAATCCCTTGAAAAATAAAAATCTCACATTGTTTGATAGGACATCATCCAAATCCAGGCTGAAGATTCCTTCAGCTGAAATGAAACGTTTGAAAATCAATCATGACTTTAGGGATATTCTAATCAAAAACGGTAATGATAAACTGCTGCCGGTTCAGTATTTGGCCATTCATGAAGGACTGCTTAAAGGTGAGGATCTTCTTGTTGTAAGTGCTACTGGAAGTGGAAAGACCCTGGTCGGGGAACTTGCAGGAATTACTCAGGCTCTTGAAGGCAAAAAGTTCATTTTCCTGACTCCTCTGGTTGCTCTTGCAAATCAGAAATATCGCGATTTCAAAAAGAAATATAAGAAATTGGGATTAAATGTGGCCATTAAGGTCGGGCGCAATCGTGTTAAGGCAAAAGGTGAATTGAAGTTACCTGACAGTGACGTTTCTGGAGCGGATATTGTTGTTGCAACTTATGAGGGAATAGATTTTCTTTTAAGAAATGGAAATTCAAATGCTTTAAGTAATTTGGGTGTGGTCTTAATTGATGAAATTCATATGATTGATGATGAGGACCGTGGAACTCGTCTTAACGGACTGATTAAGCGTATAAAGCATTTATATCCTAAAACTCAAATCATAGGTTTATCGGCAACTGTAAAAAATCCCGATTTTTTAGCTAAGGAATTCAACATGAAGCTGGTAGAATATCCTGACCGCCCCGTTCCTTTGGAAAGGCATCTTGTTTACATGCGCAATGAATCATCCAAACGCCACCTGATGGCAAAACTGGCGAAAAAGGAATTCAATACCAAATCCAGGAAAGGCTACAGGGGACAAACTATCATTTTTACCAATTCAAGGCGCAAAACTCACAAAATTGCTAACTTCCTGCAGGAAAAGCATATCAATGCGGCGGCCTATCATGCGGGTTTGTCCTATTATAAAAAGGAAAAAATCGAAAAGGACTTTGACAAGGCCAGATTGTCTGTTGTCGTAACAACCGCTGCTTTGGCTGCAGGTGTTGATTTTCCGGCTTCTCAGGTAATATTTGATTCATTGGTCATGGGAAATAAATGGATTAATCCCAATGAATTTTCACAGATGCTTGGCCGTGCCGGAAGACCCAGCTATCATGACCGTGGAATAGTATATCTGCTTCCTGAGATAAACAATGATTTTCAGGGAGAATCAGAAGAAGCAAAAGCATTGGAACTGCTTGAAAGCAATAGTGAGGATGTTTTCATTGAATATGATGAGGAAAGCTCTTATGAGCAGATTCTGGCTGACATTTCCTCAACTTCAATAAAAAGCTTTGATGAGCTTGCTGAATTTTATAGGGATATTGATGTTCCGGTCAGTCTGCAAATAGCGACAGATGAAATGAAAAAGTTAGGATTAATTAGTGATGATTTTAAGATAACCAAGTATGGCCGAGCAACGTCAGTTTCATTTTTAACTATAGAAGATGCTGAATTTATCAGAACGGCTCTGGATGACTGGGATTATCTGACTGATTATGTCAGATTGTCTCCGATGTATAGAAATAAGCAGGAATATGACAAGTTGAAAGTAAAGATTATTGCAATGGCTCTTGATTTGGAGTTGTTTGAAAATGCATATTTGTCTCCGGTTGTCCACAATCAGATATCAAATGCGCTTAAGGTTAAGTTTTCAACCAGATTGTTTGCAGAATCCACTTTGGACATAATATCTTCAGGTGAAGCTTTGGATAAGCTTGATTCAAAATTCCAGGATGCTTTGATTCGCCTTCAAAGTGACTTCATGAAATGCAACTGTCAGGACAGGCCATTTTGCAGATGTCTGCAGCTGGGAATATCCGAAGTGATTATCCATGAACGTCTGAAAGGTAAAGATCCGGTTGACATCTCAAATAAATTATTCAGAAAATATCAGATTCAAGTTTATCCTGGGGACATATTCTCCTGGCTGGATAATTTCGTTAAAAACTTGGATGCAATTAAAAGAATTTCAATAGCTTTTAATCGCAGGAGTATTGTACGTAAAACTTCTTATTTAATTAAAAAAATAGAAAATGGTTAGAAAAATGTTTGTAGAAGATAAAATTTTAATTGGTGGTGACGTTTATTTACTACCGAAAATGGCAAATAGGCACGGTTTAATTGCAGGAGCAACAGGAACTGGTAAAACAATAACACTCAAAACACTTGCCGAATCATTTAGTGATATGGGAGTACCAGTATTTTTAGCAGATATGAAAGGAGACATTTCCGGTCTTGCAAAGATTGGTGAGATGAATGACAATATCGCTAAAAGGGTTGAAGGAATTGATTCCTTTAAGCTCAAGTCTTATCCTGTTGAATTCTGGGATTTATTTGGTGAGAAAGGTTTGCCTGTACGTGTAACCTTATCTGAAATGGGTCCGGTACTGCTCTCAAAAATATTAAACCTGACGGAAGCTCAAAGCGGTGTTTTAAACATAGTATTCAGGGTTGCTGATGAAGAATCTTTACTTATTATTGATATTAAAGATTTGAAATCCATGATTAACCATGTTGTTGAAAACAAGGATGTTTATGAACCTAAATATGGTGCCATTGCAGCCAAATCAGCAAATACTATATTGAGAAATCTAATAACTCTTGAAGACCAGGGCGGAAACGATTTCTTCGGTGAGCCTGCACTTGAGTTAGATGACTTTATTAAGGTTGATGAATCCGGTTGCGGAGTAATCAACATTTTGGATGCACAAAAACTGTCCTTATCACCAGAAATATATTCATCATTCCTGCTTTGGATGCTGTCATCATTATATGAACAGCTGCCTGAAGTGGGAGATGCGGAAAAACCTAAATTCGTGTTCTTCTTTGATGAAGCCCATCTGATATTTGATGGTATGGGAGCGGAATTCCTGAAAAAAATTGAACAGATTACCCGTCTGATTCGTTCAAAAGGTGTCGGATTGTATTTTATTTCACAGTCTCCTGCAGATATTCCGGATGAAATCTTAGGCCAGTTAGGTAACAGGATTCAGCATGCCTTAAGGGCTTACACTCCAAAAGACCAAAAGGCTGTAAAAGTGGCCGCAGAAACATTCAGGGCAAATCCTGAATTCGACACTGCTGATGTTATTTCCAATTTGGGTATTGGTGAAGCATTGGTTTCTGTTTTGGATGAACAGGGGGTTCCTGGCATCGTTCAGCAGGTTAAAGTCATTGCTCCTCAATCATATATAGGACCAATTGATGAAAACGTAAGGGCTGATTTGATTAACCTGTCTGAATTCAAGGATAAATATCTTGAAGCAGTTGACAATGAGTCAGCTTATGAAATCCTTGCAAACAAAATCAATCAGAATGCAAACATTGAAAGTGAAGTGCCTCCTGCACCACCACAAGCCGAACAGCCTCAAGATGAAGTTCCACAAACCCAACAGGCTCCTGAAAGCCAGCCTGAATCATTGTCTTTAGGTGGATTTGACCTGGGAACTATTCTTGGCGGAAGTCAGCCTGCAGGCAAGAAAACTAAAAAGACCGCTCAGCAAAAAGCTATTGAAAAGGCAGCAACAACAGCGGCCAATACGATGGCACGTGAAGTTACAAAAGGTATCATGAGAGGATTATTTGGTCAAATGAAGTGATTGTCATGGCTCATCCGCATGTTAAGGCAATTTCCGAAATGGAAGATGCATCAAAATTGGTAGATATAATAGCTGAATCAAAAAGCTGTTATGTCCGTGATAATTTAAGCGTTCACCTGCATGACAGCCAAATCAGATTGATTAAAAATATTGTAAAGCATTCAAAACCTCATCACAGAAAGGTTAGGGTTAGACAATATGCCAAAATCAATGAGGACAAGCATTTTGATTTGCATTTGAAATTGTATCTTAAGAAGTATAAGAAATTGGAACGCTTGGGATTGGCTGAAATTCTTGACGTGGAAGATTTGCCTTATGATGTTGTTTTAACTGATAAAGGTTTGGAAATCTTTTCACAAATAGAGGCTCTTGAAGATGAATGGGCAAGTAAGGTTTCCTGTGATATTGAGGCTTTACGTGAAATGGCCTTGAATTCATTTGAATATTCATATAAATTCAAGAAAAATCAGAAATACCAATTCTAAATTCACAATCTATTGAGTTGTAAGCTTTAATTACTTGCTCAATAGCATCTTTTTCTTTTTTAAAATAGTATAAGTGACTTTCGCATTCACAATCGCTGCAGCCGAAGTCCTTAATAAATTCGTTGTTTGAAATCAGTTCCTTTGACAAATCACATTCAACTTTTTCACCGACATTATAAATCACTTCTGTAATCTGGGAATGCTTCAACAGGTAATCTATGTGCCAATGAAGTTTCTTTTTCTCGGACAGGTGTCTTTTCACTCTTGATTCTAGACTGTTCATTGCTGAGCCTATATAAACATAATAGCCCTTTTTGAAATCTATTTCAAGTTTGGAACCTATTTTCAATCTTTCATCATTATCCAGTCTTATGACTAAACAGTAACATCCTTTCATTAGTTAATGGTTATTTTTTTCATATTATTATAATTTTCACAAGATGAAGGCAATATTGCTCTGACCTTGTTTTTTTAATCTAAGGAAGTTATATTGTCCAATCTTATAATAGATAAATTTAATAACTATTTATGATAAAATAACTTCTATGAATTAATTAATGGTGAAAATTATGAATTATTATGAATATGATACTGATGAGGTTGAATTACTTGATGATGTAATGTCTTTTATTAGTGAGAGAAAGTACCGACAAGCACTTGAATGCATTAATAATTCAAAAAATCATGAGATTAATGATCCGTTGCTTTTGATGAGTCAGGGTCAGTGCTATTTGAGATTGGATGATCGGGACAATGCTGAGAAATGCTATGAAAAAGCCATTAGAGTATGTGATGATAAATTAAGTGAAAATAAAGATTTGGTTTTACTCAACATTAAGGGAAACTGCAATCTCCTGTTAAAAAATTATGATAAAGCTATTGAATGTTATAATGAGGTGTTGGAAATGGATGGTGAAAATGCATTGGCGTTAAGTTTCAAGTCTGTGGCATTGGTTAGATTGGATGAATCAGATGCCGCACTTGATTGCTTAAAGAAATTAGTTTCAATAGATTCCGATAATAATGATGTGAAACTGTTTAAAGTACAGTATTTCAACGGTATAGAAAGATATGACAAGTCATTGGAACTGTTGAATGAAATAATGAACTCTCCTTATGAATATCCGCAGGCTTATATGTTAAAGGCGGATGCGTTGCTTGAAATAGGTAAACTTGATGAAGCGCTGGTTAATATCAACAGGTCTCTTGAGTTGAATTCCACAAATTCATATTCATTTTATGTCAAGGCCAAAATTTTAATGGACAAATTTGATTTTGAGAATGCTTTGATGTACTTCGACAGGGCATTATCCATAGATTCTGATGTGGACTGTTATTTATTTGACAAGGGGTCCTGTTATCTTAACCTTTGTAGGTATGATGAAGCATTTAATACATACGTTGAAGCATTTAAATTGAATCCTCATAGTGGGGGTATTGCGAATCGTGATATCTTTCTGGATTTCATTCAGGATTTGAAAAAATATTAAAACTCCAAACAATAAACATTATAGCATGGAATTTAAAATTAAATCCAAAGGCCATAAAAATGTTTCTTCCCTTCACAAATCTACTTTTGAAATAACAAAGGATGCTGAAATCGGGCCGACTGCAGATTGCATAATCGGTGTGGATATGGATGATTCAATGTTGGATTTCCCAAAGGAATTCAAAAGTAAAATAGCCAATTCCAATACTAGAATAGCGGTTATATTGGATACGGTCAATGGCCATGATGAAATTATTGGTTTTGGTCATGAAAACCTCACTTTAACCCATCCGACAGACATCGTTTGCAGAACAAGCGATTTTACCTGTCCGAGAACACTGATGATAAAATCCTCAAAGGCAGCACGAGATCTGAATTCGGATTTGATTAATGATTTAAAAAATGAGGAAGACTTGGAAATTACTATAAAAATACTCGAATAATAGTTAAATATATATAATGATAAAAACATATTTTTTTATAACTACTTTTGTTTTTTTGCGGGGGTGGTCGAGCGGTCAAAGGCGCTAGGTTGAGGGCCTAGTGGGTCAGTCCCTTCGCGGGTTCAAGTCCCGTCCCCCGCACTACTTTCAATCAATTTCTTATTAAAACTATTTATGTATAAAAATTAATAATATTATTAATAATTTATTATTGGTGATAAACTATGAAAGCTGTTATTCCTGCAGCAGGTTTCGGTACAAGATTTTTGCCTGCTACAAAAGCCCAACCTAAAGAAATGTTACCTGTTTATGATAAACCAACTATCCAGTATGTTATTGAAGAAGCTGTTGCTTCTGGTATTGATGATATTTTAATTGTTACCGGTAGAAATAAACGTTCTATAGAAGATCACTTTGACAAATCATTCGAACTTGAACAGACTTTGCAGAGTGCAGGTAAGGATGACCGTTTAAGGCAGGTCCGTGCAATCACTGATCTGGCAGATATATGTTATGTAAGACAAAAAGAGCAGAAAGGTCTTGGTGATGCGATTTACTGCGCTAAAAAGCATATCGGTGGAGAAGCATTTGCAGTGCTTCTGGGAGATTCAATTACCAAAGGCCCTACACCATGCACTAAGCAACTGATTGATGTATATGAAAAATACGGTGCATCAGCAATTTCCCTTGAAGAAGTTCCAAAGGAAAAAGTCGAAAGATATGGTATTATCAAGGGAACCGAAGTTGAAAAGGATATCTATAAAATCGAAAAGCTTGTTGAAAAGCCATTGGCACACCAGGCTCCATCCAACTTGGCTATTATGGGACGTTATGTCCTGACTGCTGATATCTTCGATAAGATTGATGAAACCGAACCTGGTGTCGGCGGTGAAATCCAGCTTACTGACGCATTATCCAAATTGGATGCGATTTACGGAAATACCTTTGAAGGAAAAACCTATGATATTGGAAACCGTTTCGAATGGTTGAAAACTTCAATCGAATTCGCACTGGATGATGATGAATCAAAAGATGCTCTCATTGATTATATGAAAAATATGATTAATGAATGCGAATAACTAATTTATAATTAAATTGCTGGGCAATCTCATCAAACCCACTATTTTTTATATTTTGATATAATGCAATACAGAACTATTATAAAGACCGGTGATGAAATATCATCTCTGGGTTTCGGCGCCATGAGGCTGCCGTTGAAAAATGGTAAAATCGACAGGTCAAAGGCCCGTGAACTCATTTATCATGCCATAGACAACGGAGTCAATTTCATTGATACGGCATACCTTTACGGAGACAGTGAAAGCTTTTTGGGTGAAATTCTTCAGGGAGAATATGCCGATAAAGTTAAGTTATGCACTAAATTGCCTGCAATCAATGTTCGAAAGTATGAGGATATGGAAGAAATATTGGATGAACAGCTTAAAAGACTTCGCAGAGATTGCATTGATTATTATCTTATTCATGCCGTTGATTTGAAAGCCATGAACAGATTATTGAAGAAGGATTTAATCAAATTTTTAAATAAGGCCCGAAGAGAAGGCAAAATAAATCATATTGGATTTTCATATCATGGTCCCAAAGAGGAATTTGAACTGTTGGTTGACGGATATGACTGGGATGTGGTGATGGTTCAGTACAATTACTTTGATGAGAACGTCCAGGCAAGCGTTGAGGGTATAGAATATGCAGCTTCAAAAGGACTTGGTGTTTTTGTAATGGAACCTTTAAAGGGGGGCATACTTGCAGGAAAAATGCCTCATGATGCTGAAGAAATCTTTAAAAATGCAAATCCAAATAAAAGCAATGCTCAGTGGGCAATGGAATGGGTTTTAAACAATCGCAATGTAACATGCGTTTTATCCGGAATGAACTCCTTTGAACAGCTTGATGAGAATCTTGAAGTTGCCAAAACTACAACTCCTATGTCAATGACTTTTGAGGATCTTGAAACTGTTGAAGGGGTTAAAAGAGTAATGAGAAATTCATTAAAGATTAACTGCTCAACCTGCGGATACTGCATGCCCTGTCCTCAGGGAGTAAATATCCCTGAATGCATGAAAATATACAATGAAAAGTATTTGTTCAACCATAAAGGCTTTATCAATCCTGCATTGTTTGACTATTATCAGTATGTCGGAGGAATCATGGGCAGTTCTGGAAATGCAGGTAAGTGTAATGGATGCGGTAAATGCTTGAGAAAATGTCCTCAAAAATTGGATATCATTAAAGAATTAAATAAGGTTAAAAAAGAATTTGAATTGCCTGGAATGAATATCATCCTGGCTTTCATTAGAAAAATCGGTTTTCCCCTTTACAGGCAAATGGTAAAATTATTGAATCGTTAGCCTTTTCTTATTTTGTCTGTTATCTCCTCCCATTCCTGTGATTCAATCACATCATAGCTTTCTCGCCAGAATTTCTGTCTTACGATGTTGGTCGTTTCCGTAAAAATCGGATTGTTTCTTTGTTTTAAAAAATGGTCATAGTAGTCGCATGGCATGGTTATTTCTCCTTATTAGTGAGTTGTTTATTTCTATCGATGAATTAGTATTTAAAGCTTGTTGACGTCACTGATGAAAATTGTTCTCAGTGAAACATACTATTTAAACTTTTTCACAACTAATAACTTTAATATATTTTAAAGTCTAACTTTAATGTATAGGTGAATAAAATGAAATTTGAAGAATTGATTGCACCATGTCCGAAATGTGGTTCCAAAGATAAGATAGCTCATAGAAAACTGTTAGACAATCATCGTGCTCATGCAGAGATGGACACTGTCAAATGCGAGGAATGTGGCTATATTTTCTTTGTAAATGATAATATGGAAGAAGATGAGAAAAAACAGCTATTGAATGAATTAAACAAGATTCACGGATAAAATGACATTTCATGTAATGATTATCCCCACACTTAATTGTCCGTCAAACTGTAAATATTGCTGGGGTTCTGAAAATAAAAAAGAAATGATGGATATTGAAATCATAGACCAGATAATAGACTGGTTAGCTGATTTCAGGGACGATAAAGTTCATTTTACATTCCATGGTGGAGAGCCGCTTCTTGCAGGATATGACTTTTACAAGCAAGCTCTTGAAAAATTATCAAAACTACCTAATTTTGAGGGATTTTCTCTTCAAAGTAACATATGGCTTTTGACTGAGGAATTGATTAATCTTTTTGTTGAATACAATGTTGTAGTCAGTACAAGTATTGACGGACCAAAAGAGATTAATGATTATCAAAGAGGAGAAGGCTATTTTGATAAGACCATGTCAAAATACGAGCTTGCAAAAAGCAAAGGGTTAATCATTAACTTTGTTTTAACTGTAACGGACTATTCAAAGGATTTCTCAGACGAACTGTATGAATTCTTTAAAGGGGAAAAGATGAACCTTAAGATTCATGCTGCATTGCCTTCCATTAGAGGGGATAATGCTGACCCTTGGGCACTTGACCAGGAGGAACATGGAAAACTGCTCATTGACTGGTTAGATAAATATCTTTATGATCTGGATAAGTTTACTGTAATGGATCTGGACCATATCTGCAAGTCCAGCTTAAGAAGAAGAGGAACCCTATGCACATTTGCCGATTGCATTGGAACGACACTTGCTGTAGGTTCTGACGGTTCCATATATCCGTGCTATAGGTTTGTCGGTATGGAAGAGTATGTATTGGGAAATGTTTCAACTAATCCTTCTTTTGATGATTTGAAAACTTCTGATGCATGGGCAAAACTTCAGGAATTCAGGGATTATGTCGGTGAAAACTGCAAAAAGTGCAAACATGTGAAATACTGTGAGGGAGGATGTCCTTATAATGCGATTGTTGCATATAAGACTCCTAAGGCAGTTGATCCTCAATGCACTGCATATAAGATGATTTTTGGAGAAGTTTCAAAAAGAATGAATAAAGAATTCGCCCGTTCTGCTTTCGGTTTGGGAGCACCCGGCGAAAGAAAAGAAGGAGAAGCTTTCAGCATTATGGATTTGGCCATGAAACCTTAATTGTGGTGATGATATGATTTGTGATGATTGTAAACACTTGGAATTCAGAGATAAGTACAAGATTGTCTGTAAAATTAATGAACATCTGCTTTTGGATGTAAAACAGTGTATGAACTTTGAAAAAATTGAAGATGAATAGTTTTTCATCGGATTTTTTTCCTACTTTTTTTCACTCAGTAATACTTAGTATATAAATGAATTCAAAAAAAGTAATAAGATTTATATGGTCTAAGTTGCATAATATTAATAGTAATACTGAGTATTTAAATGAATTTAAAAAAAGTAATACTTTTTGGCTGTGGGTAATACTTTATATTTAAATGATTTTAAAATTTGTAATACTTGTTAATTTTTTTAATATGTTTCCTTTATTTTGGATTCTGATAAAAAAATTTTTTAGTAATACTGGGTATTTAAATGAATTTAAAAAAAGTAATACTTTGAGGTGTTTTAAGTGATTGATGAAATAACAGATTTTTTATTCGGACTAAAAATGACAATTATTTCAGGAATATTCTTATTAATTGCTATTATTTTCATGATTTTCGGAATAGACACGCCAGTTTACTTAAATCCAGCATGGGGTACAGTAATAATCAGTGGAATTCCGATGTTACTATTGGCTATGACAAGACTTGTCCGTGAAAAATGGATTTCATCTGCATTGCTGATTGCAATTGCAATGATAGCTTCCTTATTGATTGGTGAAGTATTCGCAGCAGGTGAAGTGGCATGGATCATGGCTTTGGGAGCTTTACTTGAAGACTGGACAGTTGAAAGGGCTAAAAAAGGTTTGAAAAATTTAATTGATTTAACTCCGCAAACTGCAAGGCTCACAAATGGTGATGTAATACCTGCAAGTGAGGTTAAGCTCGGAGATAACTTAAGAATTTTGCCTGGGGAAAATATTCCTGTCGACGGTGAAATAATTAAGGGAACAAGTTCAATAGACCAGTCAGTCATGACCGGTGAATCATTGCCTATAGATAAGACTGTTGGTGATGACGTATTCTGTGGAACTACAAACATGTTTGGAGCTATTGATATTAAGGCAACAAGCCTTTCAGAGGATTCTTCCCTTCAGAAACTGATTGATCTGGTTAAGGCCGCAGATGAAAAACAGGCTCCTACACAAAGAATTGCAGACAAATGGGCAACTTGGCTAGTTCCTGTTGCATTGATAATTGCAATTGTTGCATGGCTTGTTACAGGAAACATTGAACGTGGAGTAACAGTTTTAGTAGTATTCTGTCCATGCGCTTTAATTTTGGCAACCCCAACCGCAATCATGGCAGCTATCGGTCAGGCAACAAAGCATGGTGTACTGATTAAATCCGGTGAAGCTTTGGAAAACCTGGGTGCTTTAAACACATTGGTTTTTGATAAGACAGGCACATTAACCTACGGTAATCTGGTTGTATCAGACATCACTCCATTAGGAATTTCTGAGGAGGAACTGCTGTCCCTTACAGCATCATGTGAAAGCTTAAGTGAACACCCTCTGGCTAAAGCCATTGTTACAAAAGCCAAAAGTGATAACGTTCAAATTAATGAAGTTGATAACTTTAAAATGTATCCTGGTTTGGGAGTGTCCTGTGAAATTAATTCCAATAAAATTTATGCGGGAAATCTAAAATTCCTGAATGAAAATGGAATCAATGATAATGTTGATGAATATCTGGACAAATTTAAAAATGAAGGTAAGGCAACAGTTGTGATTGCCCGAAATGATAAAATCATTGGTATTATCGCATTATCAGATATGATACGTGAAGATGCGCCTGAAATGATAAATGCACTTCACGACATTAAAACTAAGACTGTTCTATTAACTGGGGATAATAATCAGGCTGCAAACTATTTTGCTTCAAAAGTTGGAATAGGTGAGGTTCACGGCAATCTGCTTCCTGAAGAAAAGCTTGAATGGATTTCAAAATTTCAGGAAAACGGTGACAATGTATGTATGGTCGGTGATGGAGTAAATGACGCTCCAGCACTTAAAACAGCTAATGTGAGTGTGGCTATGGGATCCATGGGCAGTGATGTTGCTATTGAAGCTGCAGACATAGCTCTTTTAGGCGATGAAATCTCAAAAATCCCTTATCTTAAGAACCTGTCAAACTCAACGCTGTTCACGATTAAGGCAAACATTGCAATTTCAATGACTATCAATGCTGTAGCTATTGTATGTTCCGTATTGGGTTTATTGAATCCTGTTACGGGTGCTATTGTTCACAATGCAGGTTCATGTTTGGTTGTTTTAAATGCGGCATTGTTGTATGATAGGAATTTTGATAAAAAGAGTCAAAGTTCACAGCATAATCATTATCACTCTCATGAGGACGGTACACATACCCATTCCCATGGAAATGTTGAAATCATTGATGAAATCGTAACTGAAAATGGTGTTCGCCATCTGCATGCACATACCCATCCGATGGATAGACATGCATGTGAATCATATCATAATTAAACATTATTTAAAAATATATAATTAAAATATATTTTTAATTATTTTTTCTCTTTTTTTATAAACGTTTATTGTTGATTTTTTTAATGTCATGATAAATCATTATATTTATAAAGTATCTTTAACAAATATTGTTATAGTTTTAATTTATTTGATGAGTGAATATTATGTTAACATCAGTACAAAAGGAAATTTTACAAACACTAATTAATTTATACCAATCCTCTGACGGTAAATCTATTAAAGGGGAAGATATTGCTGAAGTTATGAACAGAAATCCAGGTACAATTCGTAATCAGATGCAATCTCTCAGGAGTTTAAGTTTAGTTAAGGGAGTTCCTGGCCCCAGAGGTGGGTATAAGCCAACTATTGAAGCATATCATTCTTTAAATATTTCGGTTTCAAAAGAAGATTTCAATGTGCCTATTTATATAAACGGGCAAAAAATTAAAGATATTTCAGTTGCAAAAATCGAATTTACAAGTGTTCCCCAACCAACGGAATGTGAAGCAGCAATAAAAGTTTTGGGAAGCATTAAGGACTTGAATGTCGGCGATGAAATAAGATTGGGACCAACACCGGTAAATAACCTGGGCATTATGGGCACTATCGTTGGCCGTGATGATATGGACAATATCCTTTTAGTCGATGCAAAAACCATAAGAAGTATTCCAAAACAGACTGTAGGTGATATTGCAAGCCGTGATGTAATTTCATTTACCATAGACTGTTCTGTTAAAAATGCGGCTCAAAAATTGGCTAAAAAAGAAATTGATGGTGCACCAGTTATAAAAGACGGCAAAGTGGTTGGAGTATTTACATTAACTGATCTGGTAAATGCAATAGCTGACGATAATGAAAATAAAACTGTCGGAGAGTTAATGTCAACTAATGTTGTTATTGTTAATGAAGATTTAAAAATAGCCAATGCAATCGATTTAATACTTAAAAAATCAATTTCAAGATTAATAATAGCAGATAACAATCAGGTTTTACTTGGAATTGTTACAAGAACAGACTTAATAGACAGTATTACAAATTTAAAACAGTTCCCGATTATTACTAATTAAGTGATTTGGATGAAAGTTAATCAAATCAATGTTTCAAAAGATATGAAAATATCAGATTTAGTTAATCAGTTTGACCGGTCAGGTGTTTTAGGAGCGGGTCGTGTCGCAAGAGCCACTAATGTTTTAGCAGATATGA
>NZ_JAZUMY010000070.1:0-33763 GCF_045603845.1 Methanobrevibacter sp. | reverse complement strand
GCCTGGAATAATATGATTCCATTAATCAGAGAATATGAAAACAAGCTTTCAGAAATAAAAGGTAAGTTATATTCCAAGGATGCATTGAAAGAGGAATATGAAACCAAATCCAAGGAATTAAATGCATTGAAATCAAGAGGTCACGAATTGGAATCACAAATTGAAGAGGTTAAAAACCTTATAAGTGAAATTTCCGAAAGCAAACGTGATATGGAACGTGAAAAGGAAATCTATGAAACTCAAATGAACAATTTGGCAAATGAGAAGCAAACGTTGGAAAGGCTTGAAAACGATAAGCAGCGTCTTCAGGAAAACCTTGATCAGATACGCGAAGCTGAAGAGGAAATCGGCCGTTTGGAAAAATATGTTTCAAAGCTGGACGTTTATCTGGACTTTGAAAAGTCAGTTGTCAGCATTCAATCCCTTAAGGAATCTGAAATTGAGCTTGAAGATAAGATAGATTCCATCAAGGAGCAGAAGAAATTAATTCATGCTAAAAAACAGGGATATAATGATTATTTGGCATCCGATGAGAAAATAACTGCTTTAAACAACCAGAAAGTTGAACTTGAAAAGCAGTTGGCGGCCTTAACTCAGCTTGAAAAAGATAAAAAAGAGTTATTGAAAGGCATAGAATCTGATAGAAACGACATTGAAAAATTCTTTTCACTTTCAAAGGAAAAGCTATTGGATTATGGCATTCCTCAGGATGAATTGGTCGATGTTGACGATTTGAAAAAACTGGGTGAAATTACCAATGAGTTCATGGATGAAATTTCAACCAAAATCGAAGATCTGACTAAGGAAATCAATTCCCGAAATGAGGATATTGTCGCATTCAAACAGGCTATCGTATCCTGTGAAAAACCGTTGGAGGAACTCGCTAACGTTGACAATAAGTGTCCTGTATGTCAGTCAGATATTGATGATGATAAAAAAGAGGAACTGATTACCCAATACAAAACGGATATTGAAGAGAATACAAAGGCAATCAGTGAACATGAAGAGACAATCAGATTGTTTACCAAGAATAAGGAAAGTTTCCAGGATAAGGAATCCAAGGTTAAAAAATTGTCCGAAGAAATTTTGGAATACAAATACAAGTTCTCTAACCTGGAAAAGGATTTGCAGCGTTTAAGTGAAATCGACCAAGGCCTTGATTCCAAGGAGTATACCGGAAATAAACTTGGAGAAATCATTATAGAGATATCCAAGGAAAGGGAAAATCGTGAAAGCTACAAGCAGGACCATGATGACTATAATCAATCCAAAGGTGCTTTGGATGTTTTGGGCAGTCAGACGGAATCCGAATATAAGCTTAAACAAATCAAAAACGAAATCGATACTCACGTTAAAAACATTAAGTTGGCCATAGACAGTGATCCTCATTTAAGCGGGGATATGGATAACCTGGAACTTAAACAGCGTATCGATGATTTGAAAGAGAAAAATGAACAGTACAATCAGCTTAAAGGTTTCGTTCAAAACAAAAATACAGTATCCACTCAGTTTGATTCAGTCAAGGAGGATATTGGTGTTTCAAACAATCAGCTGGAAATCATTCAGAACAAAATCAATGCATCCACTTACGATAAGGAAAAATACGAACAGATTATTTATCGTGATGAGATGTATGGCAGAAGAAACGAATCCTTCAGCAATGAACTGTCTGAGATTAAGGGAAGAGCAAGGGAACTCATCAATGTTCATAAGAGTTTAGCTGAAAAGATAAAGAACAATGAAAAATTCCAAAATGAATATGATAACATTTCTAAATATCTGGTTCTATTAAAGAATATCCGTGATTTATACAGTAAAAACGGTATTCAAAAAGAATTAAGAAATAATTCAAGACCGATTATACAGAAAAATACCAAAGAGTTCTTTGACGACTTTAATTTCAATTATTCCGATTTAATATTGGATGAAGACTATAATATCACTGTCAGAGGTCCTGAAGGTGAATCTTCAATGGCAATGGTGAGTGGTGGTGAAAAGATAGCTATTGCACTGGCTTTAAGATTAGGTATCACAAAATCCATGGCTAAGGGAGATTTGGAAACTATCTTATTGGATGAACCTACAATTCATTTGGATGATGCAAGAAGGCAGGAATTAATCAATTTATTAAAAGAAATGTCTGTATTGCCTCAAATGATAATTGTAACACACGAAAATCAGCTTGAAAGTGCTGCTGATAATCTGATTAAGGTAGAAAAAGAAAATGGAATTTCAAGAATAGTAAGTTAAATTACTATTCTTCTAAAAATTCATCGGAATTTTTAATGGAATCGACTATGCAGTTTGCATTCCAACCAACGATGGTTGCAGCTTTTTCTTCTAATTCTTCTGGTACTTCTTCAAGTCCGTATGGCCTTACAAGTACTAGAGGAATGTTATATTTTTCTCCAGCCGCTACCAAATCATTGAATGTTTCCTTGTTGTCCTTATATAATCCGGCAAGCAGGATAATCCTATCCACTTTTTTAAAGAATTCATCTCCGGCAGTTGCATAAGCGGCAGACATTGATTCTTTCCATAAAAAATCTGTTTTTGAGTATAATTTTTCTGTAAATTGTCCGTATTCTCTGTTTTTATCAATTCCATTGGTTATAATTAAATTATAAATTTTATCATCTTTATCTTCTTCAAACATTCATTTCACCTAAACAAAAAATATATTTTATAAAATACTTAAATTAATAATATATTTAGTATAATTTATTTTAAGGTTTTTGTTTTTTATGAAAGCGGCGGTTATTGGTTTAGGTGTAGAAGGTAAAAAGGCAGTTAATTCACTTTTAAAACATGGTTGGGAAGTTTATGCCAGTGATTTGAACAGTAACGTTGATTTGTCTGATTTGAATTTACATGGTATTTCTTTAAATTTTTTAGATGGTGGAGAAACATTTTCCATCGTTTCAGACACGTTAACTCTGGATTTGGGTTTTACCAATTCTCAGGCAATTGATGAATGCGATGCAATTGCTATAAGTCCCAGCATGTTCGGAGGATCTTTTGCCACTAAACTCTTGGATGAAGGCCATTTTTTAGGTGAAGTCGTTTCCAATCACAAGAAAATATTCACCATAGGTATAACCGGAACAAACGGTAAGACAACCACGGTTCACATGCTGAAATCTATTTTGGAAAACGCCGGTAAAAAAGTATTGGTCGGAGGAAACGGCGGAGGTGGCTTTTCAGGATATTATGATTTAATGCTTGAAGCCGAAAACGGCGATTATGACATAGTTCTTGTTGAAGTCTGTGACATGACATTGGATTTCTGTAATTATGCTTTTGACTTTGACATGGTCGGTTTGACCAATATAGGCAATGACCACATGGATGTCCACAAAACCATAGCCAATTATAAGGATTCTCTGGTAAGATTTTTCACAGATAAGGAAATTTTCACTGCATTCAATCAGGACTTCAACAGCAATTTCAAGGAAGTCGCTGCAAAGCATATTTCCTATTTTGAATATCAGGACGAGTTAAGGGTTTTCGGTAAATTCAATAAGTTAAATGCAGGTTTGGCTATGGCCATTGCAGGTGAGTTGAAAATTTCCAAAGACATCATTAAAGAGAGTTTGGCAGAGTTTGAAGCTGTCAGCGGACGTCTGGATGTTTATAAAATTAATGATGCTCTGGTTTATGTTGGTAAAACAGATAACTCCGATGCATTGAAATCAGTTTTGAGTGAAAAGGACTTTTATGCAATATTTATCGGTACTCCGAGATCACATGAAACTCACAGGCTTGAAATCATTGATGAGGCCGTAAAGTATAATCCTGAAGTGATTGTTATTTTCCCTGGTTTGGATGATAACCTGGATTTGGCCATTTATCGTTTAAACTACTTAAAATATCGTGGAAGGGTATTGACTGCCACTTCTTTGGATGATATAATAGCATATGTTGCAGAGTTCTCTCATGAGGAGGCAATGCTTATTGGTGGAAATGGACAGGATGCCATCATTAATATTCAGGAAAGAATTAAATTAATCTCCGAAAAACTCGCTTAAATCATTATGTATAAATAGTAATAAAATACATATTATTCAGTAATAGTAATTTACTTAGGTGTTTGTATAATGAGTTATGAATGGAGAAATACTTCTATTAAAATTGTATTGATTTTATTTTTTATTTGCATATTGTTATTTGCATTTTCATTTGTAAATCATACATCATTTACCGGCCAATCATTTGCGGCGGCTTATGATTTGCCTATAGGTCAATCCATGTTTGCAGGAGATTCTGTTCTGGATGATAGGGATATGATTGAGGTTCCATTGCTTTCAAATCCAACATTTATAATCCATGAAATTTCAACTCTAGATTTAAAGGGCATATTATTAACTTTAACAACGGGTTATGTTCCTTTTGATTTTTCAACCATTTCTTCTGATGGTATTGATTCTTATGGAAATGTCTATGGTTTTGAAGGTCCGGGGTATTTGACTCTTGACGGTGATAAACTATCTGTTAAGGCTCCTGATAATTATATATGGGGTTACAGTAGTCCTTATAAGGTATTAACCAAAACTGAAGATGGTGTAGATGTTGTTGAGAATGGTACTGTTGTAGAATCCGTTCCTACTGACCAAATTAAAGATTTGCCTTACAGCAATGATTTCTATAACGCTACATCAATTGTGAACTGGTATAATTATGATTCCAGCGTCGGTTCCAACTTCACTTTGCAGAAAGGAATTGTAGGATTCTCTGATGGAAGAAACAATATCAGCTATGATGATGTAGAACGTATTTTCGGTAAGGAAGTTTCCGATTATGTGGATGCTTATCCTTCTTATTCTCCAATCGTTTTGTATATGGGAAATACCACTGAAATCGATGGGGAAGTCTATTATACATATTTAGGTTCTCACCCTGAATACGGTGACAGTGTAAGGGAATTCAACGCAAGACAGTTCGTTGAGGCATGGAACAATACAGTAATTCCACCAAACTCTTCAGGTAATGGTCATGACTATGTATCATTCGGAGCAGCTTCAGATGACGAAGCTCCCGGGGGAAGTGCGGCACATGGTGTATGTCCGCCGGCTAGGGCTTTAAGGGCTGCTGTTTTAGGTGAAGGATTTAGTCTGCCTGTTGGTATGGACGGTTCTGAAAATGCTGTACTGTACGGTTACAACCCTGCAAGTGACATTAAAGTAACCAATACCCATGACTATCCGGTTAAAATTGTCATGTGGACTGAAGGTGAAGGTACTGGAATGTGTATATTGGCTAAAATTGTCAGGTATGTTCCTACAAGCGATGTCAATTCCACGAATATGACTACAAATTCAACCAGTTCGACTGATATAGGTGATTCATCCACCTAATATTTCTTTTTTTATTATGACAGTTTCAGCAATCATCACAGCAGCAGGAAAGAATTCCAGAATGCGTAAAGATCAGATTTCCAGAAATCTCGAAGTTAAAAATAAACTCATTTTACCATTTAACGATAAGACAGTTTTGGAGACCACCATTGACAATACATTATATGCAAATATTGATGAATGCATTGTGGTACTTGGCCATTATAGTGATGAAATAATGGATGCTATTTCTGATAATTATGAAGACTCAGTAAAATTCATCATAAACAATCCGTGTGATGTAGGTTTATCAACTTCTTTATATCATGGTCTGTCAAATATATCTTCAGATTTTGCATTATGCGTAACCGGTGACCAGCCGACAGTATCAACGGACACATTTAACAACATGATAAATGTATTGGAAAAGTGTGAAAATCCATTCAATACAATTTCCATTTTAAGAAGAAGAAAAACAGGCTTGCTGGATACTGCCGAAGGCCTTGGAATGCCATTTGTAGCACCAAGGGTTAACTTAATGAATTATCTTGAAAATGAGGACGATAACCTAAATCCGATTTTAAGAAAGATATTTGCTGACGGTTATACATTTTATGGTATAAAAGAAAAAAATAAAAAGGAATTATTGAACATTAATCATTATGATGATTATTTGGATGTAATTAAATAGATTCCAATCCGTTAATTACTTCTTCTATTTTTGCTGCGCTAATACCGATGGTCATTTCATTGTCTTTGATATCAGCGGCTTTTCTAGAACCATCACAGCCTAATGTAAAGTTAATTCCATCTTCAATGTAAGGATTTGCAAAAGCATCTCCGCATAATGATTGAATACCTGCGAAACTAGGGTTGATCTTTTCGCCGGTTGCATATACGATACTTTGAGCCAATTTCATACCGCCAACAGGTTCGGTAATGATTTGAATTACATCAGCTTCAAAGTCAGCCTCATCCAAAGGTGCGTAAATCATTCCCCAATGTTCGTCTTCAACAATGGAAAGCTTTGAAGTAAGACTTTTTGCTGTTTCCAAATCTTTGAATCTGCCTAATGAGAAATATTTTTCTCCGTTTGCCAATTTTTCAGGCATATCTCTTAAACCGATTGCTCCTGCTCCGCCAAGACACATTTGCTCTTCAACGGTACTGTAGAACTTTTCACCGAGAGAAGCTTTTCTAACCATTTCGCAGTGCCTTACCTTTTCGGAAATCAGTTCGTATCCTTCAGGGACTTCATCTTCGCTCTGAATCAGTTTCATAGCTACAGGTTTGCATGTCAATTTAACTTGTGAAGCTATTACATCACAATATTTTTTATTTTTCTCCAAACTACTCATAATACTCACCTTATATTAATATTTGTATTAAGGAATTTTAAATTCTTTTGTTTTGTTCTTGTTGTTTTTGCAAAAAGTTTTGAAGTCGCATGCCGAACAGGTTCTCTCTTCACCTTCGGCTGTCCAAGCATCCTGTATCTTGGAACCGTTAATCTCCTTTATTATGGAAGTTTCTATTTTTTCAACGACATTGTCGAATTTCATCAGCGCTTCGTCAATCTTTTCATCATCTATAGGTATTATTCTGATTGATCTGTCTACTTTGAACTTTTCGGACAGTTTAGGCATTTCATCATCGTCCTGCCATTTTTCAATCAGTTCAATATCGTCCTTATACTCTTCGCTGTCGCCGACATCAGTCATATGATAGTAGATATCATCTTTAATCAGTTTCAAATCTTCAATTGAAGGAACAAGTTCATTCAAATAGAATATTATTCCTGCAATAGGTTTTTTGTTCTCTTGCTTTTGCCTAAGCCAGGAATAAGTGAGAATCTGCCTTTCATGATAATCCCAATTTTCATTGTTGCTGTTTTTGACATCGCTAGGAGGTCTTTTCATTCCCTTATAATCAATGATGATTTCATATTCATCCTTACCGTATTTTTCGGCGAGCTTATTGAATTCTTCGTTTTCCTTTAAATATTTTACAATTTTATTGTCATCATTGATATTTACGAGGCTCAGCACGTCAATTACTCCATTGATGCCGTAATATTTGGAACGCTTGTCATTTTTGGTGTAGGGCATGTCCCTTAAACCTTTGATTAATACCTCTGCGGATTCCATTAACGGAAACAGGTCGGCTCCCCAAACGTTAATTGCCTTTTCGGCCCTGGCGCTTGCCAGCTTTTTGTGGTCGTATTCATTAAGGTCCTCAATCTCCAGTTCACTGTCCGGATGATTTATGGTAAAGAAATGATTTGCAGGAGGATAAAGTCCTCTGACCTGAAGTCTTCTGTCGATTATCTCCTCAATAGGTCTGATATTTTCCTTCCAGTCCCAAGGGAATTCTGTTTTATTATTTTCCCATTCAAGATAGGCCTCTTCCATAACTCCGTGAATAAATTCACCAAACCACAGCTGAACGGGCATTGAAGGCGGAAGGGTTCCCTTATTCTGGTAGCGGTATTGCAATCCGCATGTCAGGTATGATAATAAATCTCCGGTCAAACTGTATTCCGGAATCATATATGGTTTTGATTTTGATGATAACTTCATTAAATCACCTTTATACTAAATAAATCTCCTTAAATCCTTTCTGATGTTCGTCTCTACTCCATCCCAAAGCAATGTTTGGAATTGACTTGTGCTTGTCCTTATATGCATAGCCGTCAATTGCATTGTATAGTCCGACCAGAATCAGAATGTGCTCCGCCCTTGAAAATGCCACAAAATAAAGTCTTGTCAAATCGTCAAATGATTTGTCCTTTTCGCTTCTGTTGCCTTCACCAAGCTCGCTGTATTTACGTATGGTCTCTTCCATAATTGTGTAGTCAGGTTCCATTTTGGGAAATCTCAGGCTCTGTGTTCTCACGTCATTGTTTTTGAATTTTGAACCCACATCGACTATCACCAAAGGAAATTCCAGGCCTTTTGACTGGTGAATTGACATGATGTTCAGTCGGTTTGCAGGCAGTGTTTCAAGCAGGGATTCCTCTATTGAAACGTCTCCTGTAGCTATTGGAAGGAAGATATTCCATATTGCTTCAAGAATTGACAGCCTTTCCTCTTCAGGTGATGTAAATACAATATTGGCCGAATATTTGTTGAAAAATCCTGTTTGGGTAATTGATTGGGTAATTGCTTCCAGATAAACCACACCTTCAGCATCCTCCTGTAGGAAATCCAGCCATGTAACCAGTTTATATGCAAGTTCCATTAAATTGGCTCTGTCTGGCCAGGAATCGTATCCTCTAGGGTTTCTCCTTTGCCAATCGATAACGAAAGTGTTTAAATTGAAGGGTTCATGGGGCATAGGGTTCAGTTTGATATATTCCCTGGCCTCATATCTCCAGCGTTGCATATTCCTTTTTCCAAGAAGAGGCAATTGTTTATCGGATTCCTGGACTTTGGACTCGGGATCAATACATTCAAGCATCAGTCCGCAGAATATTGCCACTTCCTTTATTTCCTGAAGGTCACGTCCTCTAGGATTGAATACGTCAATAGGAGGTTTCAGTCTCCTCAACTGGCGCCTTATATGGCCGTTTAATGTTGGGGTTCCAAATTTCATTTCCTGCGGTGAATATGTCAGGACAGCCATGTCTGATGCTGAACCTTCCTCTTCATCCAGTTTGATGGTAATCAGTTCCTTTCCTCTGGCTTTCTGTGCACTTTCTTTTCTCAGCTGTGAAAGGTCTCCTTTAGTTTTGCACCTTTCAAGCTTTTTGAAGTACTCGTCATCTATTACCCTGTTTACCTTTAAGGTGGTTTCGCCCTTATTGATTAGGTCGCCCACTAGCTTTGCAATGTCCTTGGACAGCATTTCAGGGTTGTTTCTGAACAATCCTAAAATTGGCATGTTGTTCTTTTCCAGTTCGGGAGCAATGATTTTAGGCTTATCTTCAACTCTTGCATTTTGATATTCTCCGTCAAGCTCAACAAACCTGTTGCAATGATTGATGATGTTTTTGCTTGAACGGTAATTCGTTCTCAGGTTAATCTCTTCAACATCGATTCCAAGCTTTTCCCTTACTCTTGATTTGAAGTTCGTGAAAAGGTCAACGGTGGCTCCCCTAAAACGGTAAAGGGACTGGTCATCGTCGCCCACAACAGAAATGCTTCCTCCATTTTCAATAGCTGATTTTGCCATCGTAAAGTAGATTTCCTCCTGAATCAGATTGGTGTCCTGATATTCATCGATTAAAATGATTTTCAGGTCATCCAGGAAAATGTCCAGCTTGTCATTCCTTAAAAAGTCAAGGAATTTGGATTCAAGCATTGTAAAGTCAATGATGTTTCTGCTTTTAAGTTCATCCTCATATTCCCTAATGCAATCAAGAGCTATTCTGGCACCGCTTCCTTCACCAACATTATTGTAGAACTCTTCAAAGTCTATTTGGTCATAATACATTCTGTTTTTCATTTCAAGAAGGATTTCACTCATCTGTGAGGCTTCCTTCAATTTCTCTTTTTTAGTGAAGCTTCTGAGATATCCTTCAAGGTTGGCGTCCAGGTAGCGGTTGTCCTTGAGAAGTATCTTCACCATTGCGAATTTGGCAACGAATTCCTCTATAACCTCTTCTTGATTTGTTCCCGGCTCCTTATGAACACGCAGGAGCTCCTGAGCAATACTGTCTGTAGTTCCAAGGGTTATCTGGTTGAAGTCAATTCTGTTTATTGCCATGAGAAGGTCAAAATCGTCTCCGGCATTGTCTATGAGATAATTTTTAATTTCATCTCCCCATCCGAGAATACGTGAATATAGTTCATTGGCAGCTTTTTTTGTAAATGTTGTTGCCAGTATTTCGTTTGGCTTGACATCATCAACGAAGATGTATTTCAATATTTTAAGCACAATTACTGTTGTTTTTCCAGATCCCGGTCCAGCTACAATAAAAAGTCCTTCATTTTCTTTTGAAAGAATAGCTTTTTTCTGGTCATGGTTGGATGAAATATCTCTTTTCAAAATATTTACAACTATATCTTCAAATTTTTCATAACTAATCATTGTAATTCCCTAAAAATTTTATTATATAATATATATTTTTTTAATGGTTTATAAACTAATTGAGAGAGCATTTGAACAGTATTGAAAAAACACAATAATTTAAATATTAATTTAATCAATATAATATCTGAATAACTATTTTTAATGATTATTATGTTAGATTCTCCGATTGATGCATTTAAAAACGATGTCAGGTTTAGGGATTACATTGCCCATGTCGAAACAATCCCTGCAAAAAAAGCCAGTTTCAAAAAGATTCCTGATTTAAATGATAAGATCGTTGATTATCTTGATTCAAAGGAAATTAAACTGTATGAACACCAGGCAGAAACTTATGAAGCAATAAAACGGGACGAAAATGTCATTTTGACAACAAATACCGCTTCTGGAAAAACCCTGGCATTCAATCTGCCAATCATGGATACGTTAATTGATGATGAAAAGGCAACTGCACTTTATATTTATCCGGCAAAGGCATTGTCAAATGATCAGTTGAATGTTTTAAAGGAATTGGAAAGTGATTTGGGCATTAAAACCAATCCCAGAACCTATGACGGTGACACTCCAAAGTCCCAAAGGTATGGAATCAGACAAAAGTCAAGGGTAATCCTGACAAATCCATATCAGCTGCATCTGATTCTGTCATGGCATCACCAGTGGGAGAGATTCTACAGAAACCTTAAATACATTGTAATCGATGAGGCACATTATTATAGGGGTGTTTTCGGTTCCAATGTGGCTTTTTTAATCAGAAGGCTTAAAAGAATAGCTAATTTCTACGGGTCTGATCCTAAATTTATTCTTTCATCAGCAACATTGGCCAATCCCTTGGAGCTTGCCAATAAGCTGACGGGTGAGGAATTCACTTTGGTTGACAATGACACTTCACCGAGCGGAGAGAAAGATTTTATCCTGTTCAATCCATTTAAAAACTATAGAAATTCAGCCAAATCGTCTGCTCCCTCAATACATGTTGTTACAGCAGATATTTTCCGTTATCTCATGCTTAAAAATATTCAAACTCTGTGTTTTACAGTTTCACGTAAAATCACTGAATTAATTGCAATGTGGTCCAAAAAGGATGCCAAATTGACTGACGGCAAACTGGACAATACTCGTATTGCCGCTTATAGGGCAGGTTACCGTCCCGAAGAGCGACGTGAAATCGAGGACGGCTTAAAGTCAGGCAAATATCTGGGAGTTACATGCACCAATGCGTTGGAGTTGGGAATTGATATAGGATCTCTTGATGCAGTAATCATTTCAGGTTTTCCCGGAACCATGATGTCCACATGGCAGCAGAGCGGAAGGGCTGGAAGAAGCAATCAGAAATCCCTTGCGATTTTGCTTGCATTTGAAAATCAGCTTGACCAGTATTACATGAACAATCCGAAGGCATTTTTCTCAAAACCTCAGGAAAAGGCAATCATTGATTTGACCAACCCTATTTTGCAGGAAGCACATTTATTATGCGCCGCTAATGAATTGCCTCTGAAGAAAGGAGAGGCTATGCAATATTTCAACATTTCCGATGAAGTCCTGGACAATCTTGTCAGGAAGGATTACCTGTACCTGTCCCGTGTCGGCAATTATACATATAAATATGATGATAATCCTGCATTTGACCATTCACTGGACCAGATATCTTCAGAAGAGTTCAAGATTATGAGCAACGGCAGACTGCTTGAGACAATGGAACGCTCACAGGTATATCGTGAAGCCCACGAGGGAGCTATTCTAATCAATAAGGGAGAAACATATACTGTTGATAATGTCAATCTGAAATCAGGATATGTCAACGTATCGAAGAAAAATGTTGACTATCACACCATGGTGCTCAATGATACAGACGTTAATGTGGTGTCAAAGGAGTTTAAAAAGCAATATGGTGATTTGACAATTCATTTCGGTGAATTAAACGTTAAGAAGGACTATTATAAATACAAAAAAATGCAGCATTCAAGGGTTCTGGGAATGTATTCACTTGACCTGCCTCCATTGAAATTCAAAACTAAAGGATTATGGTTTACAATTCCAAAAAGCGTAAAGGATACATTAAAGGATTTGTATCCTGATGACGATGAAGTCTTTGAAGGCGGACTTCACGGAGCGGAACATGCATTGATCGGACTCTTTCCTCTGCAGGTAATGTGTGACCGCTTCGATATAGGCGGAATGTCAACGGCATATCACAAGGACACTGAAGACGCTACCATATTCATTTATGACGGATATGAAGGAGGAATCGGAATCTGTGAAAAGGCTGTGGATGTCTTTGTTGAGCTTTTGGAATCAACATTGGATTTAATCAAGGGATGCAAATGCAGAAACGGATGTCCTTCATGCATATATTCACCTAAATGTGGTAATGATAATAAGCCTCTTCACAAAAATGCAACAGAGTATATTTTGCAGTATATGCTTGATGAAACGTTGAAGAATAATTCCGAGGTTAAAACTGAAGAAATTCCTGTCGCTGAAGATGAAGACTTGTACTTACAGGCACTAAACCTTTATTCAGATCACCTTTACAGCCAGTCCAAGGATCTGCTCCATGAGATACTCTCTGTCGATGCAGATGACTTGAATGCAAATCTTTTAATGGCTCATGTACTTTATGAACAGGGAATTGAGGATGTTTCAATGTATTATGCAAGAAAGGCGTTAAAGATAAGTCCTTCAAATCAGAACGCAGCTACACTGCTGCAGAAACTCCAGTTCGCTCCGGCCAGCAAGGAATTCGTTCATAAAAGTGTTGATAATGATGAAGACAAATCATTTGATGATGTCGATACATTATATGAGGAAGCTTACGATTTATTTAATCAGGGTGATTTGGATACTGCAAGGGAACTCTTGGAAGAGCTTCTTGCTATTGATGATACACATGTCGAAGCCAATGCACTGATGGGTTATGTTTACCGTATGGCAGGAGTATTTCCAAAAGCTATGGAATATGCCAGAAAAGCATCCAAATTGGATAAGAATAATGAGATGGTTCGTGAGCTAATAAAGGAATTATCTTAAAACTATTTGTCGTCCCAAATGATGATAACATTATTGTTATTTATAGGCTTTTTTTTATTGATGGTAAATTAAGACCCGTCATCGACAAGGAATGAAAACTGATAAACAATACAGTGCTTGATGAAGTATTTAATAGTCTGAAAAAGAATAATCATAAAGTTGAATCGGATACCTTATTAAGCTTGGTTGAACTGCCTCGAGTTCTACCGTTCGAGATAGTTCAAATTAGGTTGGTTTTAGATAATTTAATTATGTTTTCACTTAACTTTCAAGAAATTCTTTTAATTCATTAATCGATTTATTTGTTTCATCTAGTTTCAATGCTTTTTCTATATAATATTTTGATTCATCATAGTTGCCCAATTGAATTAGGACATATGAAATACAATACATGTAGCTAACATCAAGGGGATTGCCATCTATTGCTAATTTAAAGTATTCATATGCATTTTCGTAGTTCTCTAAAAACATCCAAGAATAACCAATATTTGCATATAAGTAGTGATGATTATAACCCAATTCTTCAGATTCTTTCAAACATTCCAACGCTTCATGATATTTGCAGGATAAATTTAATGCAGCGCCCTTAACAGATAATATATATTGCTCTTTCCCGTAAATGAATATGTATAAATTGGTTATTTTTAAAGTTAAATAAGAATATTCCTTCTCCAAACAAAATTTGGCAATATCTATCAATATATGTTTTAAATAAAGCCAAATCATAAACAAAAGAAATCCAAAGGAAAGAAAAACGTTTTGCAAATCATTGTTCATTAGTCCAAATGTACCGTCAATAAAACAGAACAGCATCATAAGATATACTAAAATTTTGCGTATTTTGACAGGAAACACTTCTTCTAATTGGTCAAACATGAACACTATGAAAAAAGCAGTATAAAACAGATTCCACAAATCGGGATTATATTGGATATGGATAAGTAAATCTCCTATCAAAAGAAAAAATAAAATAAAATATTTGATTTTCCTGTCCATATTTTTATTATAGTTTCCTATTAGATATAATTGTTTTTAAAAGTTTATATTTATTATATTAAATTATGATTTTCACTTCCATTCTACTCATTTTTTTATCCTATTTGAATGATGTAAAAAGAGAATTGTATAATGAGGATTTTATTCATTAAAATTAACTGAACTTTAAAAATTAGATTAGATTTCGTATTATGAAATGGAATAATGAATTATTTTAAATATTATGCTCTGTTAAAAAAATAATGGGATGGTTAATCGTTTTTTTTAAGGGGCGCCTGAATAAGCGCTGAAACCTTCTTCAAAGTGTTCACAGACTTTTTCAAGCTCTTCAGGTATGTCAATGTGTTGTGTACAGTAATCCAGGCAGGTTCCACAGTATGTGCATTCATCGGCAGGAATTTTCTCGTCACCTAATTTATCGAAATAATTTTTATAGATGTTTGATTCAGGCTGATTTTTGCTTCTGTTGAACAGTGCGAAATATTCAGGTATAGGAATCATTTCAGGACATGCATCAACACAGTATCCGCATTCGCTGCATGGGACTGCAAGTTTTGAGCTTAATTTTTCTGCCATTTCCTCTAAAAATTTGCTTTCAGATTCATTTAAAACCTCGAAGTTTTCAAAAGTATCACAGTTATCAAGCAAATCATCCATCTTGTTCATTCCGCTCAGAACGATTTTTACATGTTCAAGGGATGCGCAGAATCTCAATGCATAGCTTGCTATTGACTTGTCAGGGTTAAACTCCTTGAATTCATTTTGAATGTCTTCACTCTGGTTTACGATAACTCCTCCTTTCAGAGGTTCCATCACATAGACATCGAGTCCGTATTCAACACACAGGTCATAGCATTTGTGTGCTTCAATGGCAGGATCTTCCCAATCAAGGTAGTTCAGTTCCAGTTGCACGATGTCAAGGAAATCTCCGTATTTTTCTAAAACTTCTTTTAGCAGTTTGGAGTTGTCGTGGAAGCTGAATCCGATTTTTTTAGCTATTCCGTCCTCTTTCATTTTCTTTATATATTCGAATGTTTTTGCGTTTTCTGCAAGTTTAAACCATGGAATGTTAACATTATGGACAAAAAACACGTCAAAGTATTCAATTCCTAGTCTTTCAAGCATTTCTTGGACAAACTTGTCATTGTCCTCTTCTGATGTCAGTGCCCAGGTCGGCATCTTGTCACAAATCTGATAGGACTCTCTCGGATATCTTTCAACTACAGCTTTTCTAATAGCTACCTCAGACATTCCGTTATGGTAAGCGTAAGATGTGTCAAAGTAGTTGAATCCTTTTTCCATGTATATGTCAACCATTTCATTGAACAGTTCCTGGTCTATGCTTGTTGGGTCGTTAGGGTCTGTTGTCGGAAGCCTCATGCATCCGAATCCGAATTTACTTTCATAACTCATATTATTACTCTCTCTTTTTGTTAATAATACTTTATTTCAGGAAATATATAAATGTTGTTAATTGCAACAATTTCTATTGATAAAATTTATTAACACAGTAGATTAAAAATTATAATATTAAAAATTATATTTTTTTCTTAGGTGAAATAAAATGCATGAATTGTCAATGGCTCAAGGAATAATAAATGCAGTAATTGAAACTGCGGAAAGTAATAATGCAACTGAAGTCAATGAAGTTACCATTGAACTTGGAAGACTTGCAATGGTTAATCCAGAGCAATTAGAATTTATTTTAGGAGTATTGGTTGAAAATACAATTATGGAAGATTCAAAAATAGTCTTTGAAGAAATTCCGGTGGAAGTTGAATGTCATGACTGCAATTTCCATGGAAATGCTATACTGGATGACAAGGACCATTACGCACCTATGGTCAAATGTCCTGAGTGCGATAGTTTCTCTGTTGAAATTTTAAACGGTAAGGATATTGTTGTTAAAAATATTGTCATTGAAAAACCTGAGGATGATTAAACTGAAAGATATGGTGATTATATGCATCAAGTAGCAGATGTTGAAGTAGCAAAAAATATTATGGACGCTAACAAAAAATTAGCTGATAGGAATAAGAAAAACTTAGAGGAAAAAGGAATATTCTGTGTTGATTTTGTAGGGGCAATCGGATCCGGTAAAACAACATTGGTTGAAGAAATCATTGATAATACCGATTATAAAATAGGTGTATTGGCAGGAGATGTAATCTCTAAATTCGATGCCGGAAGAATAGAAAAGCACAATGTCCCTGTTGTAGGATTAAACACTGGAAAAGAATGCCACTTGGACGCTCACTTGGTAGGCCACGGTATTGAAGACCTGCCATTGGATGACATGGACATGCTCATCATTGAAAATGTAGGAAACCTAATCTGTCCGGTTGACTTTGAATTAGGTTCACATTTAAGAATCGTTGTTGTAAGCGTTACCGAAGGGGATGACACAGTTGAAAAACATCCTATCATCTTCCAGACCTCTGATGTTGTTGTCATCAACAAAGTTGATTTGGCAGATGCTGTCGGTGCGGATGCAGATAAAATGGTTGATGATGCCAAAAAATTAAATCCTAACATTAAAGTCATCAAATCCAGCTTAAAAGAAGGCAAAGGATTGGATGAAATTATTGAATGCATTGAAGATGCAATGAAAAATTAGTCTGGTGATTTTTTGAAAATTTGGATTGATATTTCTAACGCTCCTCACGTAAGGTTCTTCAAGGATGTAATCAAGTATCTTGAAGCCGAAGGTGAGGATTTGATTGTCACCGCAAGACAGTTTGGTGATATTCATAAGCTGATGAATATGTATGATATAGACTTCATATCCGTTGGAAAACATGGTGTAAGTTTATATGACAAGCTCAAGGAAAGTACTTCAAGAGTATATAACCTTGTTGACATTATAGCCGGTGAAAGGGTTGATGTCGCCCTTAGCAAGCATTCTATCGAACTTCCTAGAATCTCATTCGGTTTAGGAATTCCGAGTTTGTACGTTTTAGACAATGAACATGCCCTTGCAGCCAACAAGTTAACCTTACCTTTATGTGACAGAATTATCACTCCAAGCAAAATTGATATGTGGAAGCTAATGAAATTCGGAGCCGATCCAAATACTATTATTCCATATAACGGAACCTCCGAATTGATGCACTTCAAAAGCTTCAAATACAATGATGATGTTTTCAAGGATTTGAATCTGAAACTCGAACATCCAAAAACCATCTTGATGAGACCTGAACCTTCCCTCGCATCATACCTGGATGCCGATTGCAGAAAGTCAGTATTGTCTCCAATCGTTGATGATTTAAAAGATCATGCAAATATCCTGATTTTACCAAGATTTAAAGAACAGGCTGATATTTTTGAAGGAATTGACCATGTAACAATATTGGAGCCTCCAGTTGACACTTCAAGTTTGATTAAAAAATGTGATCTTGTTATCGGTGCCGGAGGAACTATGAACAGGGAAGCGGCTATCCTTCAGACTCCAGTTATTTCATGCTATCCTGGAACGACTTTGTCAGTTGACCAGTACTATATTGACAATGGACTTATGTACAGGTCAAACAATGTTAATCAGGTCGTTACAAAGGCTTTGGACTTCCTTCAGAATCCTCATGAAAAAATTGACCTTAAAACTGATGACCTGTTCCAGATTATCATAGATAATCTGTATGATTTGGGAAAAAACGGTAAATAGTTTCACATGAAAATTATTAAAAATCCTGAGTTATTGATTAATGCCGGAAATCCTAAAGGCAAATTGGGCGAAGAGCTGATCAATAACATGAATGTTAATCATGAAGGACTTGCTCAATGGGGAGTAAGTCATTTGAATATTTCTCAAAATTCTCTTATTCTAGATATTGGCTGCGGTGGCGGAGTCAATGTCAGAAGATTTTTAAAATTAACTGATAATAAGGTCTATGGAATAGATTATTCACAATTATCCGTTGAAAAATCCATACAACTGAATTTTGTGGAAATTGAAAATCAAAGATGCGAGATAAGGCAAGAATCTGTCTCTCAAATGTCTTTTGATGATAATTTTTTTGATATCATAACTGCTTTTGAAACAGTCTATTTCTGGCCGGACTTTGAAAATGATTTGAAGGAAGTCAATAGGGTCTTGAAAGATGACGGTATTTTTCTTATTTGCAATGAAGCGCTTCCGAAGGAAAATGATGAACGTCAAAAGGAATTCATCGAATTGTTGAACTGCAATATTTACTCGGAAGACGAATTGGTTAGCTATTTAAAAAATAATGGTTTTTCAAGGGTTAAAACTTTTGTTAAGGAGTCAAAGGATTCATTCACTGGCGAAGATGCATCATGGATTTGTGTCATTGCTCAAAAATAAGTTGTAGGGAAAGTATGTTGATAATTAAAGATTCCCTAATTTTGCTAATAATTAGCTTCCATTTCTGTTAAATATGATACTTTTTAGTAAAGATAATGATGGGATTATACAGGTATCTATTACTACAATGGAATTGTATTATACCGAATATTTGATTTAAAGCTAATAGGTATAGTATTAACAATTTTTGGTTTAATTTTATTGATTTGCACTGAAAGAAATTATTACACTAAAAGATTGTATTTCATATACAAATACACAAATCCTCCAGTCATCAGATATTATTATAAACTAATAAATTATTTAAAAAAGCAGTTGAAACCAATAACTCGGCATAAAACTGTTGTAAATATTTTTCATGTACTTTATGCGATTTTTTGGTTAGTAATATTGGCTATTGTTTTTATATGCTGGAATTTGGATACATGGAACTTCCTATTTGGATTATCAATTTCAATAATATTTTTCTTCATTGTTTTTGCTTATGATTAATTAACTAGTGGTGATTTTTTCGTAAATGAATTTTTCGGCTCATTAAAGCCGAAAAGATTCAAACAAAATAATTTAAAATGTTTTCTAAAAGCATCTAATTAAATATCTTATTCTTCAATGAAATTTGTAAAGGTAATCTCTTCATATTCCGGCTTTTCAATTCCGGATTCTGATGCTGCTTTTTGTGAATTTAAAAGGTAAGCAAAGTTTTTGGCTAATGTCCTCATTGTCTGAAGGCCTTCCAAATCCTTCTCGACATCTTCAGCAGTATGTCCATGAACCTGATTCCAGTACTGTGAACTGACCACATGCATGTTTGTCATTAGGAAATACTGGTTTAACCTTTCAAATGCTCCTGAAGCTCCGCCTCTCCTGCATGATACAACAGATGCTGCGAGTTTACCCACAATTTTTGATTTGTCGATACTGAAGATAAATCTGTCCATAAATGATGTTAATCTTCCATTGGCTCCGCCGTAGTAAACAGGAGAACCTATTATGATTCCGTCAAATTCATCAAATCTCTCTGCGGTTTCATTTACCAAATCGTCATAAACACATTTTCCGTGGAACTGGCATCCAAAACAGGCAATGCAGTCTTGCATAGGCTCTTTGCCTAACCAAAGTATTTCACTTTCAATATTATTTTTTTCCAACTCTGTGCAGACTTCTTCCAGTGCACGGTTAACGCAACCTTCCTCATTAGGGCTTCCATTTATAAGTAAAATTTTCATTTATCTCACCAGTTTAATTTATATTTTTAATTTCTATTAAATTAATGGTATGATAGTCACTGTTATAAATGAAATAAAATCGAAATGCTAATATGCTAGTTTTTCAATATTATAATATGGAGACAATCAAAAAGTATTTTATAATTAAAAAATCATATAATAATAAGAGTATGATTTTTTCATATTTTTTTTATATGGGCTGGTAGCTCAGATGGTAGATCGTCGCCTTGGCATGGCGGAGGCCCCGGGTTCAAATCCCGGTCAGTCCATTTTAATTTATTTAATCGATTAAAATTGTGATTTATATATGATGTTAATAGCTCAAAATCATTTACAGCTAATATTAGAAGTAGGGATAATGTTATTTATTTTAATGGTATTCGTTTTAAATTTAATTCCGTTATCTCTAAGTGTAGTGACATTTTTATCTTTGTTTATAGCTGGCGGTTTTACTCTTCTTTTCGGAGCAGATATTGCATTGCTTGTCATATCTTCAAGTCAGGCTGAATTTACGCATCCATTTGGTCCAATCGCTCTTATGGGGGCTGTCACTGCTTTAGCGTCGCTGAAGGTGATGAAGAACTCGGGAGTCGATGTGCGACCCCTTAGAAGATTTGTAATATTATTCATTGCAGGTATTACAGTCTTCGGTGGATTAATGCACAGATCTTTCCTGTTATTATGGATTTTAGGATTGTTCATTGGTTATCTGATGATTTCCAAAACATTCAGAGAAAAATCCGTACTGACCCTTAGAAGGATTTTAATCTTTTTAGGTGTTGCTGTTGCCGGATTTTTAGGTTTGGAGGTTATTTCAAGAGTTTCAGGAATGACAATCTTTTCACCTATGTTAAGGTTATCAAGACTTGAACAATACTCATTATCAAGTGTAAAAATGGTATTGAACAATATTCAGCTTATAGGTCACAGCGGAAACGCATCATACTGGGGTGCTGAAGGAACGGCTTTTGCTGAAGGTTACATTACCCTTCCGATGCAATTGGTATTGTTTTTCGGATTGCCTTTCCCAATGTTTTTCGGTGTACTGGTTAACCAGAAGGATACAGTCGACTATATGCTTCCGGGAATTATGGGTTACGGATTTGATTTTGGATATTTAGGACTCATCGGTTTAATCGTATTTGTTTTAGGTACAATTATCATCGGTTTAAAAATATTGACCATGTACCGTGAGAAAAGAGAGAAAAATAGTAAAAAATACTTAGGAAAAGAAGTATTGTTAATAGGTGCATTATCAGCATTTTGTGCACAGGCCTTAATTGGTTTATTCGTATTTAACAGGACTATTAACGGTACTGCATTATTGGCATTCATGTTCCTTGGATGTGTTATTTTAGCTAATGCGGTCACTTTAAAATCAAGAACTTAATTATTATGAGGGATAGTTTATGAAAGCTTTAATTTTATTGGGATGTCCAGAAACTCCATCTCAAACTCCAATGGCAGTTTATGCATTTGATAAATTGACAAAATTAGGTTATGACACTACAATAGCGGCCAATCCTGCTGCTGCAAAACTGGTTAAGGTGTCTGACCCTGAAGGTTATTATAATTTGAATATCGTAGATTTGGAAAGGACTTTGGGTGAAGTTCAAGCTGGAGATTATGATTTATTGCTAGGTTTTGTCCACAAGGATGCGGCAGCCGCATTTTTCGTAACTTTCGATCAAATATTGGACACCAAATCCATTGCCCTTGTGTTTGAAAGGGATCTTGATTTGGTTGAGGAATTTGTCAACATGATTGAAGAAAGCGGAAGCAAAGCTAAAATATGTGCTGTAAGAGCATTCCATAATCCTTCACCGATTAAAATTAACTTAGATAAGGCATTAAAGGAGTTGGAATAAGATGTCATTTTGTTTAGATACCTACCTTCAGCAATCAGATAATTATGAAATCCACGCTTCCAAAGCAGGTTTTAAAGACTGTGCTATGATTATCCGTTTTAAGGCTGATGAAATAGTTTACGTTAAACCGGGAGATCAGGTATTGGGAGTTCGTGTTATAGGAATCCCTCCAATTCCAATCGGAATTGATGATGAAAAAGGAACTGTTTTCATACCATATACAAAACCTTGTCACGGTACTTCTGTTGTAGAGCTTCCAATTGATAAGGAAGAAATAGAAAATATCAGAAAAATGAATACTCAATAAGTGATTATATGCAATCTACTGTTGTCGGCAGCTTTCCTGTTGAGATTAAAGAGCCTTCCACCACTAAAGATAAAATACTTAAGGTTTTCGGCTCATATGATCCGTTTAAGCAGTCAATTAGGCAGTCAGTGTTTTCTCAGCTTGACGCAGGAGTCGATATAATATCAGACGGTCAGGTAAGGGGAGACATGGTTTCCAGTTTTTCCAAATACATTCCCGGATTTAAAATAGAGGAAGGAAATACTTTCATTGTTTCTAAAATAAAAAGGCCTATAGGTGAAATTTCCGTCAAGGATTTGCTTTATGCCAAAAAATTGATTAAGGAGTATTATAATGGTAATGTTCCTGAAGGAAAGGGCATTAAGGGAATCATAACAGGCCCTTCAACTATCATTCATTCTTCAAGAATCACTTCTTTTTACAAAAATAAGGATGATGCAATAATAGATTTGGCACACAGCCTAAAATCAGAAGTTGATGCTATTGAAAGTAAGGTTAATCCCGCATATATTCAGGTGGATGAGCCATTTTTATCAACGGGCATGGTAAACATGAAGGTTGCCCGTGAAGCTATCGATATTTTGCATGACGGTTTAAGCATTCCGCTTGCCATGCATGTTTGCGGTACAATTGACGGCGCTTATAGGGATTTGGCCAAATTCAATGTGGAAATACTTGACTTTGAATTTGCAGGCAATGATGTTAATATTGATATTCTTGAAAATAATATAAATCTCTTTAAAGGTAAAAAAATCGGATTTGGCTGTATAGATTCTGCCAAAAATGAAGTCGATTCATATCAGACCACCGAAGAGCTGATTTCCAGAGGTATAAACATTGTCGGTGAGGATAATATCTTGCTTGACCCTGACTGTGGTTTAAGAAGAGCGCCAATGGATGTCGCTTTTGATAAATTAAAATTAATGAATGAAATTAAGGATAAATACCATTAAATTCATTCCATTTTTGACACATCCCATGTTGCAGGCCTGTGAATATGGCATGTGCTTGTTTTTTTCCAATAGCAGTTGTTGCATGAAATGCAGTTGCTAACGGCTTCATCGTCCATTTGCCAGTCAACTAAAAAGCTAGGATCAGCTACGAATGGTCTTTGCATTGAAATGTAGTCAATGTTTGTTTTGTTTAATATTTCATTAATCTGGGCTTTGCTGTTTGCTCCACCACCAAGAATAACTGGAATATTAACATTGTTTATTATTTCACTGCATGCTGATATCAGTGGGTTTTTGTCTTTTTTAACTCTTGATTTGAATCCCGGCGGGGTCCTGTCCCGATATTCTTTTGAAAAGAACTGCGGGGAACGTGGCATCGTGATTTGAAGACTGTCAACACCAAATTTTTCAAGTAATTTAGCTATTTCAACTGTCTCTTCCAATGTCATTCCGTTAGATTGAATATCAAAGGCATTCAATCTGCAGTTGATATGTAATTTGGTAGTTTCTTTGATTACTTTAATCATTTCCAATACAATTCTTAACCTGTTTAATGTATTTCCACCATATTTGTCTTCCCTTTTGTTGAAGTATGGATTAATGAATCTTGTCAGGAAATAATAGTTACCTAAAGCTATCTGAACACCGTCAAAACCCGCATAATCGAATTTTTGACAGGCCATAATGAAATCTGTCTGTATTTTTCTGATGTCTTCAATGCTGACGTCATCAACTGCTATGTTGTGGTCTGCATGTTTGTTGAACTGGACAAATCCCAGCTGTGCAAAAATCGGAACGTCATAAAGATGCACCAGATCCGTCAAATCCTTTGCTTCACGAACAAATTGCTTAAAATGTATCGTTTGGGAATATTTGGAAAAAACGTCTCTCGGATAAAGGGATATCAATTCGGTAATTATCAGGCCAACACCGCTTGCAGCTATATTTTCGTAACGATTATAAATTTCAGGTGTTAAATTTCCTGATTTTTCTCTTTCAGATTCCCATAGGCCAGTTCTTACAATACGGCTGTTGAGATTAAACTCCCCAAATTCACAATAATCAAATAAGTCTTTCATGTGAATATTTAAGTATAAATTACTATAAAAAAGTATAATATAAATTAATTTTTCAGATGATTGTTATGGCTGATTTAACATTTAAAAATGCCTCCGAAGAGGACGTTGGATTGATTTTGGAATATATCAGAAAGCTTGCAGATTATGAAAACAGACTTGATGAAGTTATTGCAACTGAAGAAGAGCTGAAAAAATGGATTTTCGATAAAAATCAGGCTGAAGTCATATTCGCTTTGGAAGATGACAATGTGGTCGGTTTTGCACTGTTTTTCCTGAGTTTTTCAACTTACATTTCCAATGTCAATTTGCACCTGGAAGACTTATTCATCGATCCTGAGCATCGCGGTAAAGGCTATGGTAAGGCATTGCTTAAGAAATTGGCTAAAATAGTCGTTGAGAGAGGTTATGGGAGATTTGAATGGACATGTCTAAGCTGGAATCAGCCAAGCATTGACTTTTACTTATCATTAGGTGCCAGACAGATGGACTGGAACGTTTTTCATCTCACCGGCGATGAGCTGAAAAAGCTTGCAGAGGATTAACTCAGGGGGTAGTGTTATTATTAACTGGTTTTTGAAAAAATTTGATGAGCTTACAAACGATGAGCTCTATGACATTTTGAAGCTACGCTCAGAGGTTTTTGTTGTCGAGCAGGACTGCGTTTACAATGATTTGGATGACAGGGACAAGGTTGCCTATCATCTGTTTTTAAAGGATTTAGATGAAATTGTTGCAGTTTCAAGAATTCTTCCTGAAAATACCAGATTTGAAGAATTCTCTATCGGCCGTTTAATCGTAAAAAAATCCCACAGGGGCAGGGGCCTGTCTCGGCTGATGATGAAAAAAGCAATTGATTTTATAATCAACGATTTAAATCAGAATAAAATCAGACTTTCGGGTCAGGCGTATTTGACTGATTATTACATAAGTTTAGGCTTTAAAAAAGTTTCCGATTTCTATCTGGAAGACGGCATCGATCATTTTGAGTTTTTGTATGAAAAATAAGTGGGTTCCCTAAAGTTAATTAGGGAAAACTTAACGATATTCGTGTTTGAAGTTAGGGTCATATAGCTTGGATGCAGTAAAATCACCAGGGTCCAGGACATCTCCAACCACAATCATTGCAGTCTTTGTAATATTAGCTTCTTTTACTTTTCCCGCAATATCCTTGAGGGTTCCTCTAATTATTTCCTGGTCAGGCCAGGTTGCTTTTTTGACAACTGCCACTGGAGTGTCTTCACTGTAGCCTTCAAGCAGTTCATCGACCACCTTGTCAATCATTGAAATTCCTAAAAATATACACATTGTTGCCTGATGCTTTGAAAAGCTTCTTATGCTTTCAAGCTCTTTTTTAGGTGTTCTTCCCGCAGGACGAGTAATGATTACACTTTGTGAAACTTCAGGAATGGTCAGTTCGGCTTCAAGCACACTTGCAGTACCGAATAGGGAACTTACTCCAGGAATTATCTCATATTCAATATCATATTTTTTAAGTTCTCTTATCTGTTCGCCTATCGCTCCATAAATTGCAGGATCGCCAGTATGGACACGTGCAACAAGCTGGTCTTTTTCCATTGCTTTTACAATAATGTCTGTTGTTTCCTCAAGGTTTAAGTAGGCGCTGTTGTGAACTTCACATTCTTCCTTTCTGGGATTTAGAACTTCTTTGTTAACAAGAGAACCGGCATAAATAATAACGTCTGCCTTTTCGATTACATCTCTTCCTTTAACTGTTATCAAATCAGGGTCTCCAGGACCTGCTCCAATAAAAATAACTTTTCCTGTCATGAATATTGATTTATTTCAACTAATATTTAATTATTTTTAAGGATAATTTTTACAAGTTGAGAGCAATATTGCTTTTGGAAATGAGTTAACTTTATTAATATTGAAGATAATTAAAAAATATGGACAATCAAGGTTTTATTTCAGTGGAATTTTTATTTTCATTATTTATAATATTAATTGTGGCTACTGGATTGCTTGTTTATTCACAAACTACAATGAATTCTAGTTTGAATATGGAATCCAACTTTAATCACAGGCTGATTTTGGATAATGTTGCAAACGCAATCAGTGAAGTTGATTCCAATGGCGAATTTTATTCAAAATATTTGAAGTTGCCGATATCCGATAAAAACTATGTATTGACATTGGAAAATAACAAATTAACGATAGAATATGAAAATAAGAAAGGAGAGAAGTATATTCCTTTCATTGATTCATATTCGACTTATAAGATGTATCCCGGCCGCATTTATGTAATTGAAAAAACACAAGAGGGGAAAATACTGATAAAATGATGCTAGATAACAAAGGACAAATCAGTGCGGAATTTCTGATATTGGTGGGGTCATTGTTTGTGGTAATGCTTATTGCACTGTCATTCATTGCAAGTGAAAATGAACTGACTCTGGCAATGTCTGCTGCAAGAAACGGCGTTGAAGAGGGAAGTTCCTATTCGGCCAGTGCAATTTATCCTACAGATACCTTCAACGAGTATTCAAGAGGTGACAGTCTGCTTTTAATACCTTCCTCAGTTGAAATTGTCAACATCAGCTATACGGATATGGGCTATGATTCCAATTTTGACAAGAACAGAATTCAGTTCAAGGTTTATGCTCACTCATCAAAGGATTTGGATAAAAATGAACTGGATTCAATAGGGGATAGGATTAACTATAACTTGAGAAAATCAATTGCATTAACGTTCGAGTCAACAAAATCAACCAATAAGCTTTACAATCCTGTATTCTCACCCCATTATATTTTTACAACAGCAAATGTTAAGTGGGTTTAGAATTAAAATATAAATTGGTGTTAATTATGGAAGACAGATTTGAAAAAGGTATGAGCGTTTTGAAAATAACAAACGAAGACACAATTGAAGATATTTTCAAGCAACTTGAAGATATCGCTCCGGATTTGGGAAGATTCATTGTCGAGTTTCCATATTCTGAAATCTATACCCGTCCCGAAGTTGACTTGAAGACACGTGAATTATGCACGGTTGCTGCACTAACGACTCTTGGAACAATTCCTCAGCTGAAAGACCATATCAATGCTGCTCTTGCTGTCGGTAATTCTCCTCGTGAAATCGTTGAAATAATTATGCAGATGACAGCATACGCAGGATTTCCAAAAGCCATCAACGGTGTAATGGCTGCAAAAGAAGTCTTTGCCGAAAAGGATTTGCTTCCGGTGGAATGATTGAAATGTATAGTGATGATGAAAAGGCTCAATTAATGGAAGATTTAAAGGAAATGGAATCACTGAAGGTTGATACCGGCGATGAAGGAATGATTCTGCAGGATGATTTGATTGATTTTATTGAAAACCGAAACGGTGACAGGTCAGATTTGATTTTCAGGATTGAATTGTACACTTATGCTTTCAAACTCTTTTCACGTAAAGAGGTTAAATTTGATAACAATCAGTTCTATGTTTACTTGAATGATTCCCTTTTGGAATATGAAAAAATTGGGTTAATTAAAAAGGATTTGGATAAATTCGAACTGGTGATTGAGGCTGTTGAGGAAAATGGTGAAATATTGATTAATCTGATTTTTACATATCATTATTAGATTTTAAATACTTCACGTGCATTGTTGGTAGTTATGCTATCAACACTTTCAACATCCATTTTTTTGATTTCAGCTATTTTTTTAACTGCATTTACTACATTAACAGGTTCATTTCTCTCTTCTTTGGTCATGGCCAAATAGGGACTGTCGGTTTCGGTCAATACATTGTCAAGAGAAATCTTTTCAATCAGTTCCTGATGGGCTTTTGAGTAGCATAACATTGTGGAAAAGCTCATGAAATAGTTGTCCTTATCCATTATTCTTTTAGCGGTCTTTAAGCTTCCGCTATAGCAGTGAAAAACAACATAAGGAATGTCATCATATTCAAGAACCATGTTCAAAGCCTTTTTCTCACAGTCTCTCACATGCATTAATAACGGCACTTTATAGTCATTGGCTATTTCAATAAAACTTAAGAATATTTCCCTTTGCTTTTCACGCAAAGACTTGTCTTTAACATAAAAATAATCCATTCCGACTTCACCGATTGCCACAATGTTGTCCAGATTTTCAATTAAATGGGATTGTGCGGATTTCAGTTCTTCTTCGGTGCAGTTCTGTGATGAAACAGGGTGGTATCCGAATGAGGGATAAATGAAATCCTTGTATTGTGAACATAAATCAAGCACGCCCTGATTGCTTTCATAACCGATTCCGGATACGATTACAGCATCCAGCTTTTCCTGTGCTCTTTTAATTACCTGGTCTCTGTCAGTGTCGTATTCTTCAAAATCAATGTGGCAGTGTGTATCTATCATAAATTATACTCCAAATCTGCGTTCTCTTGCTTGGTAAGATCTTATCGCTCTTAAAAAGTCCACTCTTCTTAGTTCCGGCCATAATGTTTCGCAGAAGTATAGTTCGGAGTATGATGATTGCCATAACAGGAATCCGCTTAAGCGCTCTTCTCCGCTTGTTCTGATAATGAGGTTAGGATCATCGAGCCCTCCAGTGTATAGGTTTTGGCTGACCAAGTCCTCATCAACGTCATCAATTGTGATTTTTCCGTCCTGAACATCCTTTATTATCTTTTTAAATGAGTCAATGATTTCCAGCCTTCCATCATAACCGATTGCCAGGTTTAAAAATTTTTTGTTATAATGTTTGGTTGCTTCTTCAGCTTCTTTAATGGCTTCTTTAACATCATCGGGAAGCAGTTCCGTTCTTCCGACAACTTTAACTCTTACTTCATTTTTATGAATCTTTTCGTGGTCAACCAGTCTTTTGAAATTGTAGATGAAGAGTTTCATCAGTCCTTCAACTTCCTCTTTTGGTCTGTTAAAGTTCTCGGTTGAAAATGCATAAGCAGTAATTATTTCTATTCCTAACTCAATACTCCAGTCCAAAACCTTTTCTAAGGTATCTGCTCCAAGTTCATGCCCTTTAATCACGTCCGTGTTTCCCTGGAGTTTGGCGTATCTTCTGTTGCCGTCCATAATAATAGCTACATGTTTTAGCATTTTATCAGGGTCCAAGTCCCTTGAAATATACCAATCATATATTCTGTAAAGTATATTCTCTCCCATTATTATTACCCAAAGTTTTTATTAGTTTAATATTTGTAATTTTTTGCTTTTAAATATTGGCTAATTTGTAAGCTAATTTCAGACTTCTTAAATATCCTCGTGTATTCTGGTCACGGCTTGTATCGATATAAATCTCATTGATTCCGAATGTGACCGCTCCACAGCTTGGCCAGGAATTAACCAGAACAAGACTTCTAAAGATAATATTTCCGATAATTCCATTTGGCGCTATGATGACATTGCAGTTGTCTGCTATGGCCTTTTCAATTAATATATAATGATTTTTAACTTCAAAATCAGTGTTTTCCTTAATCAATTGGGTTAATTGTTCGCTTTCGTCAATGGACCTGGATATTTCTTCGCTTCTCCCGTAATCTCCCTTTCTTCCGGATGCCATAACCGCAATCTTCACCTTTTTGGACTGCTTTTCAAGAAACTCCCCGCAGTGGATTGCAATTTTCAACTTATCTTCAATCGTTGATCCTTCATCAATGCCTACAGGAGTCAGCAGAAATTCAACATCGTTTCCGTTAATGTAGGTTGCCCTTGAAATGTCGCTGAATTTGGAGTTAAGCTGCTTCATCACGCTTGATGCGGGAAGTGATCCACGGACAACCCCGTCGATTTCATCGTCAAGTATTGCTTTTACCAAATCATCATCATTGCGCACCAATGTTATTTCCACATCGTCATGCTCTTTTTTAAAGAGTTCGCATGCTTTTATAACGTTTTTATTGTCGCCAAGACCGATAGTTATTTTTGTCATTGTTTTATGTTTTATTGTTTTTTAAATAAATAATATTGTATATTGTTCATTTTTTTAATTGTACAAATATGTACTATGTATTTTACATATTTTGTAAATAATATTTGTTAATATTAAATATTAATGTACTATTAGTGCCTAAATTTTAAATAAATGTTTCATAAGTTTAAATAGGATGTAAAATATAATATTGTTATGAATGAAGATGAAATTCTAAACTCATTAGGTTATGTGATGGCTTCATCGTATAGGCTTAATGTAATAAAATATATTGGAAAAGGGGTGAAAATACCTTCAGATATTGCTAAACATATTGGTGTTAGGACAAATCATATATCCAATGTTTTAGCCGATTTAAAAGATAATAATTTGGTTGTTTGTCTTAATGAGCATGCCCATAAAGGAAGGCTTTACAAAAACACCGAATTAGCTTTAGAAATACTCAAATACTTAAAGAAAATTGAAAACTAAAAAAAATAAAATTATGATGATTTGTTAAAATCATCAATTGCATCATCTACTAATTCAATAACACTTTTACTCAAATCAGGATACTTGTCACTGATTGCAACAGGAATATTATCACAATAAACTACTTCTAGTCCCGCTTCAATCGCATCCTTTGTTGCAACATCAACTGCAGCCGCTTTCAGTTCAGTTAACATTACATCAGCTTTATCCATATATTTGGCCATATCTTCCTTTAAAAGAGGCCTGTTGGATAAGTGCGCAGTAGTTCCTACAATTTCACAGTCATAATTTTCTTCAAGGTATGATACAAGCTTATCTTTAACCTCTTCAGGAGCAGTTGTTGCAAATAAAACTTTTTTCCCGGAAATGTCCGCCAATGGTTTAGGTCTGAACACTGTTGATATGACAGTTGCATCAGGATTGATTTCATTGACGAATTTTTCTATTTCTTCTATTTTTTCTGAACTTGTCATAGGCTCCTCGCACATTGTCAGAATAACCAAATCACCGAGACCAATCCTGTAAGGTCCGAAATATGTGGTAAGATTAGCTAATGGCTGATTGGCTCCTATAAGTGCAATTTTTCTATTGGTCTTTATTGGAGGAATTGCCGCACCGCTTCCTTCAAAAATGGCAAATTTGGATTCTACTTCATTTGCAAGCTGAGCACCCTTTTTCATGTTTGTCAAAAAGACTTCTCCTGCCATTCCTCCGCCGCAGCGTCTGCATCCTATGGTAAGGATTCTGCTCATCAACGCATCTTCCCAGTGGTCGCTTGCCGCATGGACTCCTTTCTGTGACTGTTCCAGTAAGAATTCAGCTGAAATCTCAAGATCCTCACCATGAACTATTTCAGGCTCTTCAGGCCCTCCTCTTCCCATAGCTATTACGCAAGGTTCATAACCGTTCTTATCAATTAGTCTGGACACGAATCCTGAAACTGCGGTTTTTCCGATACGTTTTCCGGTTCCTAAAATGGTGATTGAAGGTTTTTTCATCACATCATATTCGCTGTGAGGCTCGAATTTAAAGTCAGGACCCTTATAGGTTATTCCTTCATTTAAAACTTTGCAGGCTATCTTAAATCGTTTAGGATAATCAAGAATTGGCTCATCACTCAAATCCATTACCTCATCAATGTCATATTGCCTAATCATATCGACAATAAGGTCATATGGAATGTCCTTATCTTTAGCAAACTGAACGGGGACGCCTAACTTTTCTGAATATGACTCTTCAGTGTCGTCTCTTAGTTTTTCAGTTCCGCCAATAAAAACAACGGCGGAAATATCAATATGCTCTATGTTATTTAAAGTATCAATAGCTTCTTTTGTAACCGGCAGATAATGCTCGCCGTCAACAAGACAAAGCATTTTGGTTAAACTAGTCATGGTTAAATATTTTGAAGTTTAATTATTTAAGTTTATTTGAATGGTTAAAGGTAAAAAAAGTTTAAAAAAAGAAAATTAAGCGACGTTAATTTCTTTTTCAGAACGAGTAACTAAATCTGCTAAAGAATTACAAACATTGTCAGGGATTGAATTATGGTCTTTATCAGCTATTACTTCGGAAATAATTTTGCAGAGAACAAAAATAGCATGTTTGTGTTCTGCTTTAGTTTTGTGGATATGGTGTGGGCTTATTTTTAGTGATATGTATTCGCTACAGTCGTTGGTGATTTGATTTTCGTCTTCTAAGTATTTTAAAACATAAACCAAAAATTGATGTAATTGTATCATTTCATCCTTATACATAATAATCTAACCTGTCATATATTAAAATTAATTCCCATTTATCTGAATTAATTATTATTTTCAACCTTTTTTAATGAATAATAATAATATTATTTTTAATCATATTTAAATATGAGTATTATTGTAATCTTTTTCATATAATTATTGTGTTAAGGCGTTGTGCATATCTTTAGGCCTATTACTATTTTTTAGTTAATGGGATTGGATTTTTTCAGAGATTATATTAATTAGATTAGATATAATTAATACTAATTATTGATGATATTAAAGATAATATTGGGGAAGTAATAAATATGAGTTTGAATAAGTTTATTTTTTTACTTTTTATTTGTTTATTTTGTCTTTTTTTAGGAATTTCAAATGTTTTTGCTTATTCAGATAATAATACTGATGTTTTAATGATTGATACTGACGATGATTATGTTTTAAATATGGGCATTGATAGTATTTATGGTGTTGAAAATAATCAAATTGATACATATTTAAACTCATCTGATGTTATTAAATATTATGGTGGTAGTGAAAGATATGGCGTTTATTTATCTGGTTATGGTAATATTCCTTTAGCAAATAAGCAAGTTGATATATTGATAAATGGTATTACCTATTATCGAAATACAGATAATAATGGTTATGCGTCTATTGCTATTAATTTAAATCCTGGTAATTACTCTATTTCTTGTTCTTTTAATGGCGATGAATATTATAAACCAAGTACTGCTCAAAATTGGATTTTTGTCAATTCAACAATTTATGGGGAAGATTTAGTTAAATATTATCAAAATAGTAGTCAATATTTTTCACTTTTCTTTAGTGTAAATGGAGTTGCCTTAGCTAATACGGCTGTTACTTTCAATATTAATGGAGTTATTTATACTCGTACCACTAATGCGACAGGTTGGGCTAGTTTAAATATAAACTTAAATCCTGGAAAATATATAATTACTGCTACTAATCCTGTTAATGGTGAAATGCATTCTAATAATATCACTGTTTTATCCATACTTATTGCAAATGACTTATATATGGGATATAAGGATGGTAGTCGTTTTGAAGTAATTGTTTTAGATGATTTGGGTAATCCTTATCCCAATCAGAATGTTACTTTTAATATTAATGGCATGTTTTATGTTAGATTAAGTAATGATTATGGTGTTGCTAGTTTAAATATTAATTTAAGTCCTGGTGAATATATTATTAGTTCGATTTATAAAAATGCTGTTGTTTCTAATACCATTTATATTTCTTCAAATAGTGTATCCCATAAATCTTATGTTTTATATTCTGTTAATGCTAATATGCAATATAATGAAAAAGGTTCCTATTTTTATGCAATTCTTAAGTATAATGATGGATCTTCTGCAGTTAATAAATCTGTTTTGTTAAGTGTTGGTAATTATCATAGGGCTAGTTTAACTGATGCTAATGGTTTAGTTAAATGGTTAATTGATTGGGATGTGGGTGTTTATAATACTATAATATCATTTAAATATTTTAATAATAAGTCGGATCGTAGCCATG
>NZ_JAZUMY010000069.1:0-6017 GCF_045603845.1 Methanobrevibacter sp. | reverse complement strand
CCGTCAAATGTTCTTACGCTTTTTCTAGTTTTAATAATTTGCATTTTGTCCATGCCGCAATCACCTTTTGATTACCACTATGACTTAAGATACTTAAGTTTTTTGATATGATATTTGGATTATTGTACTTAAATATTTTTTTTAAAATACTAATCAGTTTGGTTTAGAAGTCCAGCTGTTCTGCTAGACAAATGTTGCAAACGGCATTTGGTGTATCGATGTTTGCTTCCTTTACCGGGCACAAAAATTCTCCGTTTTCCTTTTCAACTTTCAGTGATCCTGGAAACGGGGTGCCTACAGGATGTATTGGTTCCTCTAAAATGAATGTTGCATATAATGAAGCTATTTCAAAAATCAGAGGAACTTTGGTTTTTTTGCCTTGAGTTCCGGTTTCATGGTGGGTTTTTAGAATTTCAATAGCTTCGCCAAATGATTCCCCATCAATGTTTTGAATGTAATCATTATTGTCATTGAGAATGTCTTTAATTCTAAATAAAAAGGATTCGATGTATGATTTTTGACTGTCCTGCCTATAGCTTTCCTGAACATATTTGTTTTCTTCAATAACCTGTGATGTAAACTCCATCATGTCAAAAACGGAAATGCTTGATGAATATTTTTTCAGAATCTCTAAAACACAATTGCCGGTAATGGTTTCGTCATCTGATATGATGCTTGCAAATTCATCATACATCTCCAGATATTCGTTTGACATTATGATGCTCCCTATTATTAAAATCCGAATGCTAAACCGACATTTTTACATACGCAGTAGCGGCACATTGAATTTTTCTCTTTAATGCTCATTATTCTGGATTTGCATTTGTATTCATTATTCTGCATAAATACCTGGTCCTTTGTAGGATTGTCTCCAACAGGATGCAGTGGTCTTTTAGCGATTAAAGCCAAATAAAGAGATATGTATTTTGTAAATTCTCTTGTTTCTTCATCTCCTCCGGCGTAAGTGTCAAAATAGTAATCGGTATCCTTTTTGAGATTTTCAACTACTCCGTCTTTAATGTCATAATCCTCTGTGATGTTTAAGGCAAATATCTCATCCCATGCTTCTGAATTGTATTTTGCCAAACTTTTAGTTATTGGGTCTTTGTATCTATCGTCTGTGACTTTGTTTCTCAGATATTCGATAGGATAATCCTTAAGATTTTCCCTAATTTCTTCAAGTAATACTGTTGCTTTCATAATACTTCCCCTTGAATAAGTGTTGAGTAATTATTTCTTGAATATGACTATATGCTATTTTCTATTGATGAATTTGTCAAGTGGCAGTATGGTTATTTTTATAGGGGAATTTTTAATATATTAACAAGGAGGCCAAAAAGTGGAGTCAACAATAAGCGTCAACGGCATTAACATTTCATTAAAGCAGGCAGGAACCGGTCCGGACATGATTTTGATTCATGGAATCTTTGCGAGCAAGGAAATCATGAACCCCTTGTTTGACTATTATAGGAAATCCTATCATGTAATCTCTTATGATGTCAGAGGCCATGGAAAAAGCGATAAACCTGAAAAATTTGATTTGGATGACTATGCAGATGATTTAAAGGAAATCATAAATGAATTGAATCTTGACAAGCCTATTGTCATAGGATTGTCAATGGGATCTTATATCGCTCTTAAAACTGCCGAAAAGTATCCTACAATTCTTTCAAAAATAATTCTTTTAGGAACACGGGGTCAGGGTGAAATCTCACTTATGCAAAAGGCGGCAGAGGAAAACAACGGCAACGGCAACATTGACTTAAAGGAAATGGGCAAACTGATTTCAAGAAGGGTATATGCACCTGATACCACGCCGGAAGATGTGGCCAACTTCTATAATGGAAACAGAAGTGAAGTTGAACTTACAAATGATGAGCGAAAAAATGTCTATGCGTCTCTGAGCCATTACGATATGGTAAGTGATGCCAAAAAAGTCCAGATACCTGTTTTGATTTTGGTTGGTGAATATGATGGAATAAACCCTCCCGAAGAGTCAATTAAGGTTCATGAAATGCTTCCAACTTCGCAACTGGAAATAATTGAAGGTGCAGGCCATATTGCATATTTGGAAAAGAAAAGTGAGGTAATCGAATCAATAGATTCCTTCATAGAATGAATTTATTTTTTTTTAATTTCATTTGAAGTGATATTCTTATAAATTTGAATGGACAATATATTAATTAATGAAAGGAGGTATTGTGTATGGTTGATTTAAATTTTGACGAAGCCCGATTGGATGAAATGCCTGTTTTTTATTTTATCAATTACATCAATCTTATTCATGATAACTTTTTAAAGGATAACTTCAATGACATTGCCCCCAGGGATTTCACTTATCTGTCCAATATTTATTATCATGAAGACCTCTCCCAAAGGGAGCTGGCTGACCTGCTTTTCGTTTCAGAATCGAATGTTGCTCAGATAATTAAAAGGCTTGAGAAGAATGGTTATGTAAAACGTGATGTTGTAAAAGACAACAGTGGCAAAAAGATTCTTAGTTTAACTGATAAGGGTGAATCAGCTTTCAATTCATTGCTGAATCTTATTGTTGAATTTGAATCTAAATTATTTAAGGATTATTCTGCTGAAGATAAGGATAAATTCAGGGAAATGATTCATGACTATTGTGAAAGGGCAGCTGAATATTGATTAAATTTATATTGATAGAAAGTCAGATTAAAATATATACTTAAGACTCTTAAGTAGAATTTTTGTTAAGGTGAAATTATGGCCGATAAAGAAAAGACAATTGAAGCATTACAAGCTATTGTAACAGGTTTGTCTGCAAATTCATTTCAGCACAGAATCCAATCAAAAATCTTTGCAGGATTAGGATTTCAGGCATTGGGTGATAAATACACTACACATGCAACTGAAGAAATAGACTTTGTAGAACAGTTCATGGACCGTATACTTGACCTCGGCGGTGAAATCAAGCAGGAAGCACAGGAAGCAAAACCAGTTTTCACTGATATCGTAGAATTCATAGAATATGATTACAATGTCTCTGTTGAAGGAATCGCATTCATAAATGAATTAATGGACTCCGGAATCTTTGATGCAACCACATATGATTTGATGAAGGTATATCTCAAGGATGAAGAGGATGACATGTACTGGAGCGAACAGCAGCTGGATTTATGCAAAATGCTTGGAAAAGAAAACTACTTGACTCAATTATTAATCAACGGTCCAACAGCAGAATAACATTTTTTAGGATGTGACATAATGGAAATTAAACCAGTAAAAACTTTTGAAAACGGATTCATGAAACAAACATTTGCTTTTGGCGGAGAAGATGGAATGGATGCATTTGATGAAGACATCAAATATCGTGCAAGCATTCAAAATTACTTAATCGACACTGGAGATGAAGTGATTCTTGTTGACACAGGTATTCCTGAGGAAATGCCTGAACAGGAATTTGATGAAAGCCTGATGATTTATAATGGTGTAAAAATATCAGATTATTTAACTGCATTTGAAAAATTGGGATATGATGTTGATGATGTAACCAAAATCATTATCACCCATAAGCATCCTGACCATTCAGGTGAAATTGCAAAATTCCCAAATGCAAATGTATACCTTTCAAAAACCGAAGCTGAAGCATTGGAATTGGAAGGGGACAATATTGTTTCTGTTGAATTCAATGATACTTACAAAAACTTCCCAAAAGCTGAAAAAATCGCAGATAACATTTACATAATCGAAGCGATAGGACACACTTCAGGCAACAGTATAGTCATTGTTGAAAATGACGATTTGTATTACATGATTCATGGTGATGTTACATATACTGATGAAGCTCTGTATGCAAATAAGCTATCTGTTGTTTTTGAGGATATCGAAAAGGCAAGAGAAACAATGGACAATATACGTGAATTCATTAAGGATAATCCAACAGTATATCTGTCAACACACACTCCATTAGGTCCTGAAAACCTTGAAAACAAATATGTTACTGATTTGGAAAAACCTCCAAAAAGCATTTTTCCCGAATAAATGCTTTTTATTTTCTTTTTTTTTAAACTAGATGATGACTCATAATTTTTGTGTTTAAAATTTTTTCTTATTTTATTATCCTTTAATTTTATATATTGGGAAGTATAATCTATTATTAGAGTTAATCAACTTTTTAGTTGTGTTTTTTATAGTTTTGAGAGAGGATAAAATTGGCCAGCAATTATTAATTCCTTTGGACTTGAAAGATTTGATTCCAAAAGATCCTACTTGTTACTTTTTCCAAAATGTTGTTTATTAAATGGATTTTTCAAAAGTCGATACAAGTTATTGTTACAAAGCAAGTAAGCCTGCTTATTCTTGAGAAATCATCCAATCCGATCTAACTTTTTGTTCGTAAACTATGAAACAAATTAACTAAAAAGTAGTAGATAATTTAAATTGTGTTATGCCAACAGCAACATGAAGATGGTCAAAAGGAACCAAAAGTTGCATAATCCTGATTCGTCATTGTTGATAGGTGAGGTTAAAGAGGGTGAAACTGTTAAGGAAGTTTCCGAACCAAGTTATATTGATTCTCAAACCCAATTATTATAATTTTGATATCATTAGACCGATTCTAAAATAAAAAGAAAAAAAAATAAATGATATAATCATTTAGTATTCGTAGAAACCTTTACTCGCATTGATACCAGTTTCACCGGCATCTATTTTTTCTTTAAGTTTTAGGGCAATTTTGCCTTGGGTTGTCTCAGGGTCTTTGGACCTAGGATCCATAATAATAATGTTATATGCAGTTACAAGACCTACAACATCTAAAATTTGGAATGGTCCGTTTGGTGCACCTGTGGCAAGTCTCCAGGTCAGATCAATTGTTTCTGGTTCTGCAACTTCTTCAGCCCATAATGCTTGTCCTGCAGATAAGAACGGAACGAGCAATGAATTAAGTACGTATCCTGGTTGTTCTTTTAAGACTTTAATTGGAACCATGTTAATGTCTTCTGCAAACTGGACAATGGCATCAAAGTATTTTTGTTCAGTTCCAGGATGTGGCATGACTTCTGCAGTGTTTTGAGCCCATATGTTATTTGCAAAGTGGAATGCAAGATACTTCTCAGGTCTTCCGGTGTATTCTGCAAATTGGCTTGGAAGTAAAGTGGATGAGTTTGTCACAACAATTGTTTTTTCTGGAAGATATTTAGCTAACTCTTCATAAAATGCGATTTTTTGGTTAGGATCTTCTGCAATTGCTTCAATTACAAGGTCAGCATCATTTGCTGCTTCTTCATAACTTGTAGTTAATGTCAAACTGTCAAATGCTTTTTGAGCTTGCTCTTTTAAAGAATCTATCTCTTCATTGCTTAGGTCAGTTTTTTTACTAAATCCTCTACAGTATGCAGTTTTATCGGTTTTCATTTGTTCAAGTGTGCCTAAATAGATGTTCAACAATCTTTCAAATTTAGGTTTGGCTCTTTCAATTGAACCTTCACTTCTTAACCAAACGGTCACATCAAATCCACAGAATGCGGATTGATAAGCAATCTGACTGCCTAATACTCCTCCGCCTGCTACTACAACTTTTTTAATATTCATTTAAATCACCAACTAAATGTATGAATTATATTTCATCAAAAAATTAAAAAAACTAAATATAATCCGATTTGTTATTATAATATTTAAAATATTTAAAATTTTTTAAATAATTCTATACTTTTCAATGTTTAAATTACAGTTCGGGGAATCATCTGTTAAATAGGTATTTGGGTAGATGGTGTAGCAAATTCGAATTTAAAGCTAGTTAAACGGAATCAGAAGTTGCATAATCAGAATTCTCCATTGTTGATTGGTGATGTTAAAGATAATGATGTTGTAAAAAAGGTTAGAGAACATTGTTTCATTGAAACTCACGAAAAAGTTCTACCACTTATGCATATTTTTCAATCAACTTTATACAAATATTTTGAATTAATATTCATGAAAAGAAAAAGTAGCTATTAATTATATATAATTTAAAAAAGTAAAATATTATTAATTAACATAATTGAGGTATT
>NZ_JAZUMY010000068.1:0-54960 GCF_045603845.1 Methanobrevibacter sp. | reverse complement strand
CTTTTTGGAAATCAGATCCTGAATGATTTTTCCCATCTCAACGTACTGGGTAAATATTATCACTTTTTCACCGTTATCCAAAATGTTAGTTAGAATCTCAACCAGAAGCTCCATCTTTCCTGACTCGGAAATCTTCGGCTTTTTGATATCCAGAAACTGTGCCGGATGGTTGCATGCCTGCTTTAAAGCTGTTAAAATCTTTAAAATAATACCTTTTCTCTGGATTCCCTTTGAGTTTTCAATGTCAAAGAATATCTCATCAAGAATAGCGTTATAAAGGACAATCTGCTTTTTGGTTAGGGAACAGTAAATATCGTTTACGAACTTTTCAGGAAGTTCCTTTTTGATGTCACCGTCACTTTTAAGGCGCCTCATGACAAATGGCCTTGCAATGCGGCGAAGATTAGCTAAAACCTCCTCATCCTCAAGTTTCTCAATCGGCACAACATAGTCCCTTTTGAAATCGTCTTTAGATGACAAATACCCCTCATTGACGAAATCAAATATTGACCAGTAGTCCATGAGGCGGTTTTCGATTGGAGTACCTGTCAAAGCCACCTTTACAGAGGCCTTGACGCTTTTGATGGCACGGGTCTGTTCCGTATTTGGGTTTTTGATGTTTTGGGCTTCGTCTATGACACATAAAAGCCAGTCGTTGTCAAACAAATCCAGGTCAAGGCGCACAACGCCGTATGAAGTCAGTATTATATCATACTCATCAACCGGATATGTCCTTCCCGGACCGTGATAGATGTAATAGGTCAAATCAGGTGTGAACTTGTTGATTTCGTTTTCCCAGTTTGAAATAAGGGTCGGCGGAACGATAATCAGCGTCGGGCGTGAGTCGAATTTTGCCTGCTCCTTAAAGTACAGTATGGCTGCAAGAATCTGAATGGTCTTTCCAAGCCCCATATCATCTGCCAGAATTGATCCGAAACGGTATTTGATGTTCTGAACAAGCCAGGAATAGCCGATTTTCTGATAGGGCCTCAGCTGGCCGTTGAGTGATTTCGGCTCGTCATAGACTATCGTCTCGTTGACAAGCTTCTTGAACCTTTTGTAGTCTTGAGGAGTTTTGGGATTCATTGTTAATGTATTGTCTTTAGATTAATATTAAATGTATGACCTAAAAAATACAGATAAATTTAAATAATTATTATGACAATTATTAATTAAGGGATTAACATGACAAACATTGGATTAAGATTAAAAACATTACGTAAAGAACACGGATATTCACAGATGCAACTTTCAGAATATTTAAAAATAGACCAAAGTAACCTATCAAAAATAGAAAATAACAAGAGAAATTTAAATTTAACCCTATTGGACAAAATATGCTCCCTATATAATTGCACACCAGAGTATCTTTTAGGTGAAAGCGATGATTACGAAAGGCAAAACATAATGTTCAAGTCAGGAAATGATATGGATTTGAATGCAATAGCTAAAATCAATAAGCTAGCATCCCATTTAACCACACTAAGAGAATATTCTACGCCTGCAGAACAGAAACTGCCCAAATTAAACATAAATATAAGAAGACATCTCGGAATTGACGAATACAGTCCGATAAATGTTTTCGCAATAATTCCACAAAAAATACAAAATCTCACAATAGTATCCTTTCCTATGAAAAGAAGCGTCAGCGGATGCTGCTTCAAGAAAAATTCTGACTTTATCATACTAGTAAACTCAACTCATTCAATAGGACGTCAAAATTTCACACTGGCACATGAGCTATACCACATATTGGATAATGAAGAAAATTTCTTTATCTGTTCGGAAGGCTTTAAAAGTGAAATTGAAGAAAAAGCAGATAAATTTGCATCCAATCTGCTCATGAGCGAACATGCATTATATGATTTCATTGAATCCAACAACATAGGCAAATGGACAATCGAAGACATAATAAAATGCGAACAGTATTATCAGATAGACCATAAAATGCTGATTAAAAGATTATACAGCGAAAACATTATTGACGGATCACAATTTGCAGAATTTTCATTCAATATCATTGCCAAAGCCAACAGTTTAGGTTATGACACCTCATTATATAGGCCTCCAAAAGACAAGGAGCATCATTCAATAGGCCATATGATACCACTGTGTGAAAATTTATGGAAAACTGGAAAGATTGGTAATGGTGTTAGAAAAGATATTCTGCTTGACCTTTACAAAGAAGAGCTTATTTACAAAACATGGAGTGATGAAAATGAGGGAAAAAACTTTTCTAATTGAAAATACAAAGTAAACCACAGGTGAAAAAATATGAATATAGCAATTCTCGGCGCTACAGGAAACTTTGGAATCGCCCTGACCTCAAAACTGCTTGCATTTACAGACCACAAACTTACTCTGATTTCAAGAAATGCGGCAAACAAGTTTGAGGACAACCACAGAATCAGGGCATTGAACGTGAATGCAACAGACGTAAGAGCCCTTAAAAAGGCATTGAAAGACCAGGACATAGTCTATTGTGCGATTTCAGGAGACTACCTGCCGGTCATTGCAGACAATATCATAAGCTGCAAACCTAAGCGGTTCATTTACATGACCACCGTCGGTGTCTACAACGAGCTTGAAAATGCAAAACATTTAAATGTTGACAACGAGCCTTTACAGATTCCAAACCAGTATGCGGTCAATCTGATTGAAGAAAGCGACGTTAACTACACCATTCTGAGATTAGGCCTTATGGAGCACGGCGATGAGGATGACTATGTAATAACTGAAAAGGGAGAGGGCGTCAGAACCCACAACACGACATCAGAATCCGTCCTTAAGATTGCAATGGAAATAATTGATGATCCAGAATTATACTCCCGCAAAAGCATCAGCATTACAAAAAAATAATTAAAAGGGATTGACTCCCCAACAATAATGGTTAATTTAAGACTTTCTTTTTTTTCTCACATTCTTTTTTGAAGGATTCTAGCAATCCTTCTAAACTCTCCTCAATAATCAAATCATCATAATCCTCAGGAGGTTTAGCACAACGAAATTGTAATGGTTTTTTAGGCTTAATACGTTCACCAAATCCAAACATAATATCACCCCAACAATTATCCAAATTTCCATACATATTCAAAAATAACTGATACAGTTAAAAAATGTATGGAAGGGAAAAATCCCTCACAATAATGGTTAATTTAAGACTTTCTTTTTTTCGCACGTTCTTTTTTGAATGATTCAAGATATTCTTCAAAACTCTCCTCTAAAGAAGGTAACTCCTCATAATCATCAAGAGGTTTAGCACAACGAAATTGTAATGGTTTTTAGGCTTAATACGTTTACCAAAACCAAACATAATATCACCTTTAATTATAATTTATAACAAAATTTATTTAAAATTTACTATACAATTAATTTTCATCAAAATATTTCTCTTTTTTAATCCATGCAAATCCATCTAATTTTGATATTACACCAACATTTATCTCACCCCCAACAATATTCAACTCTTGAGAGACTTTATATCTTAATGAAGTTATTTCCACTAGAAGTTCGACCATTTTTGCCATTTCTTCTTTAGAAAGCAAACTCATTGAATTTAGAAAATTATTAAAAAAATAATTTTTCCCAAATTCAATAAAATTTAAAAATTCTGATTTTGACAGACCATATTAGATTTAAACTCATTAACCTTCTTTAAAACATTATTAATATTTCCTTCGGCCAGATTATCTTCCAAATCTATGAATTCTATAAATTCATCTAAAAAATCATTTAAAAAAATAGGATTTGATTTAATAATTAAATCATGAAATTCTGGGCGAATACCATCCAAATAACCTAAAATTACATCAGTTTGAGCAAAAGGAACAATAATATTATATTCATAACATAACTCAGATTGTTCATTTGAAATTTCAATATTGCCATCATTATTCACTACCATATCAAAATTCATATATGATGGAAAATTATCATATTTTCCGAACCCCACAATTACAATTCCTGTTGAATATAAACATAGCTGATGAAAAAAATAATTTTTAAAGGTTTTCCATTTGCCTAAACCTAATTCTTCTTTTAGACTTTTAAAATAATGGTCATATTGAGAATATTCATCCAATTTCAAAACAAAAGAAGGTATTTCCAATCCCAAGTAGTATTGGATTTCAGAATCTATTTCTTCATCATTCAATCTGGCGAAATAATCTGTTATTTCTTTTTTGAAAATATCCAAGCGGGACTCAATATCCTTTTTGAAATTATGTTTTGGAGTGTTTTGAGCTAAAAAGTCTAAAAATAATGATTTTACTTTTTCAACATCATCCACTTCCTCAAAATTTGTTGTATTGATGAAATCTGCAATCAGATTTTCCATAGGAATATTTTCAAAATTCGCTGATCCATACATCATTATTGCCATCGGAAAATTATCTATTGGAAATAATTTTGTGAAACCGTTTGCCGTTTTTTGTCTGTTAATCGTTACTGCACTGTCTACTGCAATAGCAATAGAATTTCTATTCATAGCCAATATCTCTGTTGTCATTAATTAACACCCAATAATAGTAAATCAAGTAATAATTTAAAACAAGCTTTATAAATACTTTATTAATTTTTTAAAGCAATATTGGTCCGATAAAGTTATATTGTGCCATATTAGAATATTGTACGAGAAGGTAATGGTTAATCAGGTGTTTTGTTTACGGACAATTCAGTCCGAAAATCCGTAGGTTTCAGTCTCGAATGTCTTTGCAACATCTTTCAGCACTTCAGGAATAGATTTCAAACCAGCATGCCATCAATCTGTTGAAGAAAGAGATGTTGACTACACAATCCCCAGATTATGTTTTATAGTGCAGTACGATGAGGATGAACACATAATCACGAAAAAAGAAGAGAACACCAAGCCCACAATACGACATCAGAATCCATACTTAGAATTGCAAGAGAACTAATCGATAAACATATATTGTACTCCCGCAAAAACATCAGCATCACTAAAAAATAGAATTTAGTTTAAAACAAGAAAAAATAATCAATGTCAGAATTGCACACAGTACAAAACACTCGTAGACATTGATTAAGATTTTATTTCCATGATAAAAAAAGGATATAATCCTTGATTTAATTATTAATTTTTTTATATTTAAATTTAATTAAAAATTGGGTTGTACTATTAAAAAGACAACTGAGTCCCCAAGAATACGAGTTATTCTAAATTCCCCAATAGCACATTACCCAATTTAGAAGAGATAACAATAGACTTTAGTTAAATCATATGAAAATACATATAACAAGACATGCAATCAAATTGAAAACTAAATTCAAATCAATGACGGCATATAACTTGAAATATAACTCAAGCAACATGTTATCCCCCCATTTTTAATATGGAAATAATTATGACTTTCAATCAAAGACAAATCACAACAATATCCAGTTTTAAAATCACCAAATATCATAGATCATCCCCAATAGAATGTCAGGGAGCCAGCATATTACACACAAACAAGTTTGTATGCATATTAAAATTTAAAACAAGCCTTATAAATACTTTATTGATTTTTTAAAGCAATATTGACCTGATAAAGTTATATTGTGCCATATTAGAATATTGTACGAGAAGGTAATGGTTAATTTGGTGTTTTGTTTACGGACAATTCAGTCCGAAAATCCATAGGTTTCAGTCTCGAATGTCTTTGCAACATCTTTCAGCACTTCAGGAATATTGATCTTTTGAGGGCATTCCTCGATGCATGTTTCACATTCACTGCAGTCTGAAGCTATTCCGACATCAGGAAGCCTGGAATAATTCAGATAAGCATTTCCCTGCTGTGTCCAGTCATCCCGTCCGAGAAGCTTGTGCTTGTTGTACAAATCAAAGAGTTTAGCGATGTCAATCTCTTCTGGACATGACTCTACGCAGTATCTGCATTTGGTGCAGTCCACAGTAATGTTGCTGTTTATAATCTCAGATACCTCTTCAAGGATTTCAAATTCCCTGTCGCTTAAAGGATCGGCATTTTTAAACTCATCAATATTGCTTTCAAGCTGTTCGAGACTGCTTGCGCCTGTCCAGACAACGCAGGCATCCAGATTGGCCACAAATCTCATTGCCCAGGAGACGACTGAACGCTCAGGAGCATGCTCCTTCATTATCTTTTCAGCCTCTTCAGGAACATCGGCCAGAAATCCGCCCTTATAGGGCTCCATTATCATTACCTGCTTTTCGTATTTTTTTGCGACTTCAAGACATTTTCTTGACTCGATTCCCTCATCTTCCCAGTCAAGATAGTTGATTTGAAGCAGAACGAACTCCAGTTCAGGATGCATAAAGAGTATCTCTTCTAAAAACTCTGCATTTCCGTGAGTTGATATTCCGATATGCTTTATAAACCCTTCCTCTTTTTTCTTTTGAATGAATGAATAAAGATCAACGTTTTTCCAGGCGGTTTCTGTAAATCCGCTCACATTGTGAAGCATATAATAGTCAAAGTAATCCACTCCACAGTTTTTAAGCTGCTCTTCAAAAATAGGCTCCAGCTGGGACTCCTCGGAAATTATAAACAAAGGCAGTTTTGTTGAAATCTTATATGAATCCCTTGGATATCTTTCAACAACTGATTTTTTGAATGCATCCTCGCCCATGCCCTCATGATAGACATATGCGGTATCAAAGTGATTGAAGCCCACATCCATGTATGCGTCCACCATCCTATTGACATGTTCGTAATCTATGCTTTTGAAGTCGTTCTCGTCCAAAATCGGCAGTCTCATCATTCCCATACCTAACTTCATGATTATCCCCTCTTTATCTTTAATATATAATCTGTAAGCAAATTTATTTAAATGTTAATGGGTGCAACAATTGCCAGAATCGTTGTGAAAATAAAATTTTCATAAAATTTTATACAATTTATTTTAGCTTATTTTTTAAAAAATATATATTAAAATTTAACTAAAAAAAATTAGAAACATTTAAATAAGCAATATGACAATAACTGTAATTATAGGTTTGGAATAAGGGTTTAAGTCGATATGAATATTTCACATCGATGATATTCAAAAAGCATGAGCACATTGAATGAATAGAAAGCATCACTCGACGAATATCCGAAATTGAAAATTGGAACCTGAGTCGAACCTGCAAAAAATAAGATATAGGGGGATTAGAATGGGTAAAAAGCCAAGTCCAGATTTCGAAAATAAAGTTTCTTTAAAGATAAATGACATCAGCATCGAACTAAACGAATTTGCTGAAGATATGATTAAAGAAGTAATATTCGGTATGGTCAGAGCAATTAAAACAGCTGATTTAGAAATCAGAAATCTCAAAATTGAAATAGACAACGAAGAATAGTTCAATTAGACATATTTATCTCAACCTATCGCAGTAGAATAGTTAACCAATAGTTTTACTGCATCATCAGTCATTTGAAAGATTGAAAATTAGCTGTTGGCTGCACTGCAATAGAATCATGTTCGATTGAACCGATATTTTGAACCTGAATACATCAAAACTAAGGAGGTGAACGGATGGATAAGGAAGCAAGTCCTGATTTCGAAAATAAAGTTTCTTTAAGAATCAATGACATCCTCATTGGGTTGAATGAATTTGCGGATGACATCGTTAAAGAAACCATTTTCGGAATGCTTAAAGCTCTCAACACTGAAGATGTTGAAGAAATCAAGCATGTTAAAATCGAAATTAACAATCAATAATATGAATATTATTGTTTAAATTATTTTTTATTTTTTTATTTTTTTAACTATTCACTGTTTTCTGCGTTCCAGTCTATGAAATTATTGACTCCATTGATATAGCCGCATTGCGGACACATTTCAGTGAAATCATCATAGTATCGGGTGCAAATTGGACATTGCCACATGATAGTTACCTCCCATTATATTATAATTGGACTCAGCCATACATAACTTTTTGCAAAGATATGAATATTGCTTTCATTAATTAAAATTTACCTCAACCACTTTTAAACGATTTTTTAATATTAAAAACACCATATACACATAATTTAAAAGAAAAATTCCTTAGTTTTCCAAGAATTAAACAGTTTAAAGCCGAATATCTCAAAAAATATATTAAAAACAATAATTTTGAAAATGTCTCGGGGCAAAATTCATTTGGAAAAAATAGACATGCCACCAACCCCATTACAACATCATTATAATATTGCTTTAAAGAGGTTATTTTTTAATTTAAAGACCTTATTGCCTTATTTCATACCAATAACTTATATATAACTTCGTTTATACCAGTTATTGCATGATCATGAGTTTTTGAAATTTTCTCGAGAAAATAATATTTAGGAGAAAAATTGAAATGCAGAGGAAAATACGTATGAATAACCCTGAAGATACATTCATGAAGCGGCAATTCACCTATCTTGGCGATATAGCTCATGAATTCTATAATCTTCCGGGAGAATACATTGGAAGTGAGTGTAATGAATATCCCAACGTAGACGGCGGAATTCCAAGAGCAGACATAGTATATGAAGTCCGAATGGAAGACGGAAGCATATGTATTATTAACATAGAGGATGAAACAAGCTATGTAAATGCAGATACTCTAAAAAAGTCATACAACTACAAAACAAACATATACTATAAGACCAAAAATCCGGTAATCAGCGTTATAACAACAACGCTTCCGGAAGACAAATGCTTGAAGGAATTATGGATTTCGCCAACAGACCTTTTCAAACCATTTGTCATTTCACTACACGATGAAAATACTTGGAAAAAATTAAATAGCATGATAACTAAAGCTAAAAATCAAGAAGAATTCAGCGAAATTGAAGGGCTGGAATTGATAAATTTGCCCCGATTTTGTTGTGAAAACCAGGAAAAAGCCATCGAAGTGATCTGTAGTGTACTTTATGATTTGAAAATTGAAGACCCATACGTGAAAAATGAATTAATATATTCCATGCAATGTATGATTCACAAATACGCAAAAACAGATGAAGATATAATAAGACTTGAAGGGATGATAAGATTGAGACAGGTAATGAAAAAAAGAAGTCCGGTATTAGATGCAATGGAACGTCAAGGAGTTCTTAAAGGACGAAAACAAGGAATAAAACAAGGTCGAGAAGAAGGAATAAAAAAAGGAAGAGAAGAAGGAATAAAAGAAGGAAGAGAAGAAGGAATGAAAAAAGTTTTAAAGGATTTAGCCAATAATGGAACGCCTATAGACGAATTGGCAGAAAAATACGGATACACAGTAGACGAAATACTAAACACAATTATTGAATAAACACCAAATATTCGATAATTAACCATCACCCCCCCCACTACCAAAAAAAACAAACAAAAGAGGATGTAAAGTTGAAAGAAAACCAAATGAAAAGAAGTCCCGTATTGGATGCGATGGAACGCCAAGGATTTCTTAAAGGACGAAAACAAGGAAAAAAAGAAGGAAGAGAAGAAGGAAAAAAAGAAGGAAAAAAAGAAGGAAGAGAAGAAGGCCGAGAAGAAGGAATAAAAGAAGGAAGAGAACAAGGAATAATAAAAGTTTTAAAGGATTTAGCCAATAATGGAACACCCATAGACGAATTGGCAGAAAAATACGGATACACAGTAGACGGAATACTAAACAATGACATTAATTGATTTGCTACCGTACATCAAACAGAGAAAGAAATCCTGATTTGAAACAAACATTAATTAAATGAATAAAAAGATTAAAATTTATAATAGTTACAAGAGCAACATATATTTTAATAATGCCTATATTTAATTAAAATGACATCACAACTTATCCCTCAAGAACCTTCAAAAGCAGCTGCTGGGACGAACCCCTTAAAGTCACATTTTTCCCGTCAGCGACATAGCTGAATGCAACTGTTGAATTGGTCTGATTAAGATAACCCATATGTGAACCGAACATCGTATAGTTTCCGTCAACCATAGCGGATCCTACAGTAATGTTGATTGTTTCATTTTTCTCGTTTATGAAAAATATTGTCGTTGCGTTTACTATGGACTTGTCCTGACCAAAGCCGTGAGGTATGGTAAAGTTAACTGAATCATATTCTATTAACGTGTCATTTTCGTAAAATTCAATATTTTCACTTGCCCAAACGCAGGAAACTGCAAATGCAAGCACCACAATTATCAAGATAATTCTTTTCATAATGCTATTTTTTGCTTTTTCAGTTAAAAAATATTTCCTAAAACGGCTCCGATTGACAGTAAAAATACAAATTAAGGAAATGTTTGTTCAACTTATTATTTGAAATATTAAATAAATACCATTAAATTTAATGAAAAAATAAACTAAATTTTTATCTGTACTTTCTAAGGCAATTAAAATAAAGAAATGTTTAAATACTTGGTTAATGTTATATTAATATGGTAACACCTCCCGTGTTACTATTTTTAAAAAATCATTTATCTGATGCATGTTTTTTCTTTTTAGATTAAACATGCATTTTTCTAAAAGATTTAACTAATTTTAAGCTTTTTTTACATTTCATTTTTAAATTTAGGCATTCTTAAATATGGAAATGGTTATATATTAAATTTAACAGAATATTTTATTGTAACATCTCCCGTGTTACTTTGAAAAAAATCGTTTTAGTATATGTTTCGAATCCGGAACATATACCTAAACTTCAAACCCACTATTTTTTAAAAATTATAATCACTTAAAAGAAAAAAAGAAAGGTTAAAATGAATTAACCTATTTTATAAAGTCACTTTAACAGTGTTTGCGATAACGGCACTGATCGGTTCATACATTGAAGTGATAATGTACTCACCAGGAATAAGGTTGATGTTTAACCTTGCAATACCCTCATCGTTTGTAGTACGGTTGTAGAAAACACCGTTGATGTTAAAAGTAATCATCTGACCGGTATAAGGCAATCCCTGACCGTTAACCAATGTCACTGCAAACGGACTTGCAACACCATACTGTTTGGTCAAATCAGAAGCGTTAAGCACAGGTTTGACAGTAATCTGATTTGAAACAAGACATCCTTTGTAATCCGCAGTGATAATGTAAGTGCTAGGACCTAAGTTCAGGTTCAAACGAGCAATACCTTCATCATTTGTTTTACGTTCATACAATACACCGTTGATGTTGAATGTAACAATTTCACCAGCACCTGCAACGGTTCCGTCTTGTTTGATAACTTTAACAGTGTATCCGGTTCCGTTTCTGTAGAAGAGCTCGGTATCCTTATTGTCGACTAATAATGATTTTACAATCAAATCAGTAGCCAGTTTCTCACCAGTGTCAGTTCTCTCAGCGGTTACGATATATTCGCTTGGCAAGAGATTGATTGCAATGCTTGCGCTTCCGTCAGCTTTAGTGACACGGTCATAGAAAACACCGTTGATGTTTAACTTAATTGGAATATTCGCCAAGGGAGTGCCGTTCTGTGAGACTGTAACGTAATAACGAGTACCGTTTTTATACATCATTGTGATGTCATTTGCGTTTAATGTTGGTTTTACATGGACGTATGAAACAACACTGTCATCGTCAGACTCAACAACAACCCTGTAGTCTCCAGGATTCAAATTGATAGCTATTGAAGTCTTACCTTCAGCACCAGTAGTTCTTGTGTAATTCTGACCGTTAATCCTGATAACGAGTGACTGGTTAGCCACAGGGTTTCCGGATTTATCCTCAACAGTCACATAGAACCTTTCAGAGCCGCCGAAATACTTGGTAACTTCCGGAGCGATTATGACAACATTAACGTCTTTCACATCAATTGAGGCACTGTAAGAAACATTATAATACCTGTCATCACCAGCATAGGATACAGTGTAGTTATATGTTCCAATGGTTAAATTTGAAACCTTAATGATCGCTTTTCCGGAAGATAAATTATCTTTATATGTTTCTTTGTTGATTGAAACAAGCACTTCGCCGGTAGCGTCATCATCGAGTGTGATTTCAAATAATGCATCCTGGCCAGCACCGATATCATCAGCAACAACATCCAAGGTCGGAGCTACTTTAGATACCACGAATGCTTTGGAATCCTCACTTCCCAAATAATTACCTTTAGCATCGAAATAGCTAGCAGTTACAGTATAATTACCTGCGCTTAAACCTTCAATAGTGTAGTTTGCTTTATTATTGGATAAAGTAACATTAGCTGAATCGGAATTGATTTCAAATGTGACAACACCTTCTGTTGCATTGACATGAGCAGTTACAGTTAATGAATCGCCAACATTAATGTCACTGACACCAGACAATTCAGTTTTAGTTGAAACCTGATTAACGGTGACATTATTGGATATGCTTTCACCAGTGCTCGGATTGGTTGCGCTAACAACATATGAACCATGATTTTCACCAACATTCAAAGTAGCCTTAGCATCTGAAACCTCAGCAGTATAGTTTTTAGAATTGATTGTGAATGTTACAGTTCCGCCTGTTAAAGCTTTACCCTCAGAATCTAATAAATTGACAACATAACTTACATTATTGTAATCACCTGAAACATCATCTCCACTGATTGTTGGTTTAATTACAACCTTGGAAGAAGCACTTACATCCCCATAACTGCTGATAACGTTATATTCACCACTGGCCTGGTTTAAATCAATGAAGACCTGTCCATTATCATCAGTCACTTTGGAAGTTGTTGCACCATCAATTGTGACATTGACAGTAGCATTAGATACAGGATTATTGTTATCATCGGTTAAATTGACTACAAACTTCTCACTGCCGCCATAATACTTAGTTACATCAGGAGCCAAAATATAGATAGATGATTTCTCAATAGTGAACGTTACATTATTTGATATGGACGAATCATGATTTTCATCACCAGAATATATGGCTACAACAGTATAATTGCCTCCAATTAAATTATTAACATCGACAGTGGCCAGACCCTTATTAACAATGCCCTCATAGACCTTGCCACTGACATTAAACATGACACTGCCGCCAACTCTAGATGAATTTATAGAGGCACTCAAACTGACAGAATTATTGCCTGTTTTATTCAATGATAAAGTTGTGTTAGTTGGTGCAGGAAGGACAGTTATTTTAGCAGTTTCAGAAATATTCTGATAAGTTACAATAGCATGATAAACACCAGAATGCAGATTAATATTTAATGATGCAACACCTGAGCCGTTAGTAACCCTATTATAGAAAACATTGGAGATATTAAAGACAACCGTTTTACCGACTAAAGGATTATTGGATGAATCCAAAAGGGTAGCGGACAACTTATCATAAACTCCGAAATATTTAACCAAGTCCTGAACAATTAAAACAACATTTGTATCTATAACTTTGATTTTACCAGCGAATGATGATGCATTATACTTGTCATCACCAGAATATGAAACCGTGAACGGATAATCCCCAATAGCTAAACCAGGAACACTGATAGTTGCCTTACCGCCAGATAAAATACTGTCATAAGTTTTATTTTCAATATCGACACTCACATTACCGCTAGCATCACTGTCAAGAGTAATTTCAAATATTGCAGTTTGACCGGCATCAATATTTTGTGCAACAACATTTAACTTAGGATTTGCTTTAGATACTTTAAATGATTTGATATCAGAGCTGCCCAAATAGTTAGCCTCAGCATCTTCATATGTGGCGCTTATATTATATGAACCCTCAGGTAAAGCATCGATAGTGTAAGTTGCTTTTCCATCAACAACATCCACTTTTTGAGAATCGGAACCTACTTCAAACGTAACGGTACCTGAAACGGCATTGACAATGGCAATTACAGATAATGAATCACCAACAACAATATCTTTAACACCAAACAGTGTGGTTCCAGTTGAAACCTGATTAATAGTAACGTTATTGGATATGCTTTCACCAGTGCTCGGATTGGTTGCGCTAACAACATATGAACCATGATTTTCACCAATATTCAAAGTAGCCTTACCATTTGAAACAGTAGCAGTATATGTTTTAGAATTAATTGTAAACGTTGTAGATCCATTGGTTAAAGCATTGCCTGCAGAATCCAAAAGATAGACAACATATTTCACATTATTATAATATCCTTCAACATCATTTGCACTGATGGTTGGCTTGATTGTGACTGTGGAAGTGGAGGTGAAATCCTTATAACTGCTTATTACATCATACTTGCCACTAGGCTGATTTAAATCAATAAATACCTGACCATTACCATCAGTTAATTTGGAAACGGTTACGCCATCAATTGTGACATTAACAGTAGCATTGGATAACGATTTATTACCATCAGTTAAAGTAACAATAAGCTGTTCATCTCCCCCATAATATTTTGTTACATCAGGAACGGTTATATAACCGATTACAGAGACATTTTTGCCAACAATGACATAATCATTATGTCCCGGTGAATAATAGAAATTGAAGTTATTATACTTCAAAATACCATCATTACCTTTCCAATAAACTGCACCTGCACTATCCGCAATATTTTCAATGAAATTTGAATTTCCTAAAGTACAATCATCTGCAGCCAAAACAAGAGCACCACCTTTTCCAGAAGCAGTGTTGTTTGTAAAATTACAGTCAGTTACATTGCTGGAATCACTGATGTAAATTGCACCACCATCCCCTGAACTTACAGAGTTATTGACAAAATTACAATTGGTTACATTTGATTTGAAAGTCAATTTAATGTGAACCGCACCATATTCCTGTGCAGCATTATTTGTGAAATTACAATTGTCCAAAATAATACTGGTGGTATAATCATAGCCATACCAACTGTATGTAGTAATAGCACCACCTGAAGTAGCGGAATTATTAACAAAAAGAGAATTTGTTACTTTACTTTCATAACGGAAGTAAACAGCACCTCCGGAATCAGAAGCACTATTATTAATAAAAGTACAATTGCCCACAGTACCCTCATCATAAAATCTGATAGCACCTCCACGATTTAAAGCAACATTATTTGTGAAATTAGAGTTTGCCACACTACCTTTAAGATAAAAATCCACAGATCCCCCATAAGTGGAAGCCCTGTTATTGACAAAAGTACAATTATCCACAATACCTCCGGCATTAAATCTGACAGCACCACCATAATTAGAAGCACTGTTATTGACAAAAGTACAGTTATTTACAACCCTCTTAGAAATATCAGGAACATAATAATCCATATTGACATCAGAATCATAGAAATAAATGGCTCCACCACTGCCTGAGCTTACAGAGTTATTAACGAAAACACAGTTATTCACATTACCTTCATCGTCAAATCGGATAGCACCACCATAATTAGAAGCACTATTATTTACAAAAGTACAATTATCCACACTACCCGAATCTATGCGTATTGCACCACCATCTCCTGAACTTGCAGAATTATTGACAAAAGTACAATTATCCACACTACCTGAACCCATAGCTATTGCATGGGAGTTATTTATAAAATTGGAATTTCTAACTTCCAAAGTTTCGGAACCCCCAATGATTGCAGTTTCAAGGTTATTAACGAAAATACAGTTATTCACTGTACCTTCCATATTAAATCGGATAGCTTCACTATTATTAGTAAAATTAGAGTTTTTAACTTCCAAATTTCCGTAAGCAGAATAAACAGCACAATCCTTATCACCGTCTGAATTATTAACGAAATTACAATTATCAATACTGCCACTAAAGTAAATTGCTCCACCACGCCCGGATGCATAGTTATTAGTGAAATTACTATTGTTTAAACTACCAGCACCATAAAACATATATATTGAACCACCCGAATCAGATGCTGTGTTATGGATAAAATTACAATTATTTATAACATTATTACCTGTAATGGCACCCCCATGCCTTGAAGCATTATTATTTATAAAAGTACAATTTGTTACAGAACCAGAATCCATATCTATTGCACCACCATCCACAGAAGCAGAATTATTGACAAAAGTACAATTATCCACATTACATTTTTCAGTAGATATAATAGCTCCACCGTCGCTAGCAATGTTACGAGTGAAACTACAATTCACAATATTTCCACCCATACCAGATAATCTAATAGCTCCACCATCACTTTCTGCTTTATTATCTATGAAATTACAATTATTCACATTACCTTTACTATTAAACCAGATAGCTCCACCACTTTTGGATGCATAATTATTAACGAAAGTACAATTGTCCACACTACCGGAATGCATGAATATAGCGCCCCCATACTTAGAAGAACAATTGATAAAAATACAATCAGCAAAAGTCAATTTATCAAAAGCATCATATGCATCACAATAAAAGGCACCAGCATCTACAGAAGCAGAATTATTGACAAAACTGGAATTTATTACTTCCAATGTTCCAGACTCATAATAAATAGCACCACCATACTCAGCAACATTACTTGTTAAATTACAATTATAAATACTGCCTGATCTAATAAGGATAGCACCACCATTTTTAGATGCAGAATTATTAAGAAAACTAGAATTTGTAACTTCTATATAACTTCCATATTCATTATAAATAGCCCCTCCAGAACCAAATTCATTATCATAATAATCATCATAACCCCCATCATCATTAAAATTATAAGGGTAAAAAACAGAATTATTAACAAAAATACAATTATTTATACTACCAGATGAAGCATAATAAATTGCACCGCCATAACAGGATGCATTATTATCAGTGAAATTACAATTTTCAACACTTCCGTAACCCATAAAGATAGCACCACCAGATTTAGATGCAGAATTATTAACAAAATTTGAATTATTTGAATCCACATTATTATCGGAGAAAATTGCGCCTCCCTCTTCGGATGCATAGTTATTTACAAAATCAGAATTATTTACTTTTAACTCACCAGAATTTTTATAAATTGCACCACCCCTATTTGAAGCACTGTTATTTATGAAAATACAATTTTCAACGCCACCAAGAAATTTGTAATAAGAGAAATGAACTGCTCCACCTTGATATGCAACATTATTAGTAAAAGTACAATTAGCCACATTACCATCAGACAATTTAACAGCACCACCCTCTTCTGCAGAGTTATGTGAAAAAATACAACTATTTATATCCACATCACTTCCTTCATCTGCAAAAATAGCACCACCATGATATGCAACATTATTAGTAAAAGTACAATTAGCCATATTACCATCAGACAATTTAACAGCACCACCCTCTTCTGCGGAGTTATGTGAAAAAATACAACTATTTATATCCACATCACTTCCTTCATCTGCAAAAATAGCACCACCATAAGTCGCATTACCATTAATAAAATTAATATTATTTAAAACAACAGTATTGCCTTTGAGAATATTGAATACTCTAACCATATTATTGGCATTTATCACATAACCATTCCCCATAATTTCCTCATTTTCACTAATATTTATACAGGAGGAATCTGATTCATTATATGTGTAATTATGATAGAGTTCAAGAGCTACATAATTAGCATTGAAATCTATGATTTCCTGTAAATCTGTAAATGAATCATCTGCAGGATTTAAAATCCAGAATTGTATTGAAAGAAAATTGGAGTCATAATTTTTATCACCAGTATAATTAACAGTCAAATTGTATTTTCCATAATCATAATCGGATAAATCTAATGTTATATAATTACTAGTTAATGTGAAATTTTTTTCATCTTCATTGATTGTGACAGTCAGATTGCCTGTAATATCCTCAATAATTCCCCAGTTGTCACGGAAATTTATTGTTAAACTCTCATTTTCCCGGAAAAGTTTCTTATTAATTCTTATTTCGGGATTTATTTTATTAATGTTATTTGGCGTGTTACCTTCAAAATTAAGATTTTCAGCTGCAATATGTCTGCCATTGGTATCTATGGCACCATAATTAAAAATTGCAGTGTTTTGGATGAAATTAGAATTGGTGATATTTAAATCACCGTATGAGAAGATAGCTCCACCATAATTTGCAGAGTTATATTTAAAACTACACCCCATTATAGTTACATTACTTCCTTCATCTGCAAAAATAGCACCACCATAAGTCGCATTACCATTAATAAAATTAATATTATTTAAAATAACATTATTCGCGCCAATAGTGAATATTCCAACACCATTACTGCCATCAATGGTATTACCATTACCATTTATTGTAATGTTTTTATTAATCGTTATGCCTTTATCAGATCCAACATAATCAAAGTCATTTTTTAAGTTAATCGTTGAGCCGTTTTCTGCAGTATCAATCAGAGCCTGTAAATAATCATAATTCATACCTCCAAGCTCATCATCATATTGCGATACACTTAAAGCATCAGCATCTGTTTGATTCATATCATCTGTCGCTGAAACAGCACCGAGAGAAACAATGAACAAAATCAAACAAAGTAAAAACAAAATTTTCCTATTCATAAAAATTACCCATTTTATTGCATTATTTAATGTAAAAATACATAAAATATGAATAAAATTTTATCAAAAGATATATATATATATAGCGAATTGGAGCGAAAAACAGGAAAATTATAGAAAAATAATCAATGTCTGAATTACACAAAGTGTAAAACCGTCTTAGACATTGATTAGTTATTTTTATCATTTATGGTATGAAGATTAAAAAAAATCTTCTTATAATATTTTATTATAATTTTATTATTTAAATTTAATTAATAAGACTGTACTATTGGAAGAGGAAAACTGACTCCCATAAACAATAGACGAAATTTTAGTTTAAATCCTCAACCAATAATAAGTTATTTCTTATTTTATGGAGAAAAAATATTTTTTTGGGCTAAATCATGAATAAACACACGATAATAAGTGAGATAGCCAAATCAATGCCCAATGTGACATGGATAAGCATCCATAACTTGAAAAATAACCCAAGTAAAGACATGTTTTTCCTCCTATACCATTAATGATAAAAATATGACATCCAATCGAGATTGCATCACAACAACATTTCATATTATAAAAAATATTCAACATCATTATAAATAAACCTCAAAAGAGCATCCAGGAGCCAGCATCACACATACAAAAAAAACTTTGTATGCACAATAAATTATAAAAAAAGAATTATATAATCTTTATTAATTTTTAAAAGCAATATTGACCTGATAGAGTAAAATTGTACAAATTTATAAAAAGAAAAAAGAAAGGTTAAAATGAATTAACCTATTTTATAAAGTCACTTTAACAGTGTTTGCGATAACGGCACTGATCGGCTCATACATTGAAGTGATAATGTACTCACCAGGAATAAGATTAATGTTTAACCTTGCAATACCCTCATCGTTTGTAGTACGGTTGTAGAAAACACCGTTGATGTTAAAAGTAATCATCTGACCGGCATAAGGCAATCCCTGACCGTCAACCAATGTCACTGCAAACGGACTTGCAACACCATACTGTTTAGTCAAATCAGAAGCGTTAAGAACAGGTTTGACAGTAATTGAATTGGAGACAAGACATCCTTTGTAATCCGCAGTAATAATGTAGGTACTAGGTCCTAAGTTCAGGTTCAAACGTGCAATACCTTCATCATTGGTTTTACGTTCATACAATACACCGTTGATGTTGAATGTAACGATTTCACCAGCACCTGCAACGGTTCCGTCCTGTTTGATAACTTTAACAGTGTATCCGGTTCCGTTTCTGTAGAAGAGCTCAGTGTCCTTGTTGTCGACTAATAATGATTTGACAACAAGATTAGTAGCTAAAACTTCACCAGTATCAGTTCTCTGAGCAGTCACGATGTATTCGCTTGGCAATAAATTGATTGCAATGCTTGCGCTTCCGTCAGCTTTAGTGACACGGTCATAGAACACACCGTTGATGTTTAACTTGATTGGAACGTTGGCCACAGGATTGCCGTCAGCAACCACATAAACATAATAACGAGTACCGTTTTTATACATCATGGTAATGTCGCTTGCGATTAATGTTGATTTAATTGTTATGTTTACCGTTGCATTTGAATCAAAGTAATTGTCATTTCCTGCAAATGCCAAATCGGCCGTGTAGTTTCCAGGATCAAGGTTCAATGGGAATTTGAATTCCCCTGTAGCATTGGTGGTTCTTGTATATTGAGCACCGTTAATGCGTATTGCGATTTTTTCACCAGAAATTGCTTTTCCAGACAAATCAGTTAATTTAGCAGTCAATACAGTACCGTCCCTACAATTCATTACAATATTGCTTGCAGTCAGTTGGGTGTATTCCTTACCGGTAGCTACGGAAGATAAAACCGCATCTCCTGAGCCCTGTTTATAGTTATCACTGTCATCGACAACAGCTATGATAGTGAAATTACCTAACAATCCTGCAGGAACTTTAATGTTTGCAGTTGCAACACCATTTTCATCAGTTACAGCAGAACCGATATATTGTGCGTTTCTGTAGAATTTTACAGTGTAGCCGGATACAGGATTATCATTGACGTCAATGACGGTTGCCGTAAATGGAGCAGTAGTTCCAGCTTTTGCAACTACATCCTTGACAGTTACAACAATTTCTGATTTTAGAATTTCCAGATTGGAAGTGACAGAACCTGACTTGAAGCCGGATTTTGTCAAAGTAGCTGTAATTGTGTAGTTTCCAACATTGTAGTTTTTATTCAGTTTATAAGTTGCAACTGCTTTTCCATTTTCCACAGTTGTATTGGCTATAATGACGCTGTCTAAAGTGAACAGTACGTTAGCTCCATCAGCTTCTTCGCCAGCTTCAAGAGTTATGTTGAATTCACCATAATATGGAACTGTTACATCTTCCATTGTAAGATTGTCAAAGCTTGATCCGTAATTGTCTTTGACAGTGTTTGAACTTGTTGCGTTAACACCGGCATCACCTGAGCCTTTTTCACCTTTAAGGTAGTTGTTGGTTACGGTGTTTCCGGTTGACTGTTCGGACAATACAACAGGATAGCCTGTGGTTGCTACGATTTCATTATCATTGATTAGGTTTCCGTTTGAAATTCCGTCCAAGAAAATACCTGAGTTAGGTGCGTTGATTACGTCTTTTAAAATGAATCCTGTGTCGTTTCCATCACCGTTTGCAGTGATGACATTGTTTTGGATTACATTATTGCTTGATTTTACACCAGCAATGCCAGAGACAATGTTTCCGTTTCCGACAATAGTGTTGTCTTCAATGGTGTTTCCGCTGGATTGGAAAGCTTCTATTCCATATGCAATGCCTCCATCCATAGTAATATTGTTTCCAGTAATTGTGGAGTTATCGGACATTTCAAGAGTTATTCCGTAAGCTGTACGGTTAACGTTAAGGGTAACGCTGTTGTTGCTTATGACATTGTCTGTGCATCCCTGACCAAATATGAATCCTTCAACGACATTAGGACCTGTTACGGTAATGATGTTTCCGTCGAAAATGTTGTTTTTAGCTGAATTGGATGAGTACTGGCCTGTGGACTGTGCAAGAGCACCTGCACCATAGAGATAGTTGTCAAGACCAAAGACGTCAATCACATTGTTTCTGATTACGTTGTTGTCACAGTCATAATAGAAATCAATACCAACAAGTGAGTTTGTAGAGTTTACTGCGAAGGATTCGTTGATTCCTGAAGTTACGGTAACGCTGTTGTCAACAAGGGTGTTGTTGGATGATTTGATCATCAATATACCATATGTTCTGTAGATTTCAGGGACAACATTGGTTCCGTCAAGACAGTGTTCCCTTAAAACATCACCTAGACATTGGCCGATACATTGGCCTATGCAGACTTCTGAAGAGTTTACGTTCAGGTCTTTTGAGTCTTCAAATGCATGAAGCTCATCGGTTCCTAAACAGTAGATGTTGTTGTTTTTGAATTCACATTCTTCAGCGCCATATCCGAGCAATGTGTATGTCAGAGATTTACCGTTTGAGAAGAGATTGTTATCTTCGACATAGACTTTTGATGCCTTGTAGATATATATTGCATAAGCTGCTACAGGGTCGTATACTGTAATGTTGTTGTTGACGATTTTTACAAGCTGAGTGTCTGCAACAAAAATACCCCATGCATCAAGACGGTTGTCTCCCTTATTGATGAGAGTGATGTTTTCAATCCATACTGAGTCACTGGTAACCATCAATGTTGAGTTGTTGAATGTGGCGTTGTCACCGACTATTTTTATGCTGCATGAAATGAGAATTTCCTTATCGTCGAATGTTCCGTTGAAGTATAAGATGTCCCCATCATGTACAAAGTCATTTTTCAAGTTACCGTCACTGTCAATGAAGTTGTGGTAATTTGCAGGAGTTACGTAATGAGTTGTTCCGTTGAATACGAAATCAGGAACAGAAGGGTCGACTTCACCGTTAGGAGTCAATATAAGACCTGAACCTGTGTTGTTTGATATGGTGAACGTATTTTTATCCGCATCGGCCGCATTGATCATATATGTATTTGAAGTGGTAATCTTGTTGTTGGTAATTGTAATGTCTGAAGGATATTTGGTTTTTGATGATTTTGAAAGCAAAACACCAATTCCTGATTCTGAAACTATTGTGTTTCTGTCAACGACAATACCTGAGTATCTTCCATGCTGGTAGATACCTGCACTGGAAACTGTGTAAATTGTGTTTCCAATGATTTTAATGTCTTCACCAGGAGCAGTAATACCGTATCCTTTTGTAGAATTAATTACGTTGTTTTCTATTACCGCATCGTCAGTACCTGAAATACCTGCACCTGTAAATACACCAGTTACGGTGTTGTTGTAAATGGTGGAATTTGAAGCAAGAGCGATACCGTAATCCCCACCGGATTTGAGGCCAGTGTTGAAATCGGTACCGTCAACAAAGATAATATTGTTTAAAGCCTTGTTTCCAGGGAAGTTTGAAGATGAAATACCTCTGTATGCTCCATAAATCTTATTTGAATCAGCAGTATTGTTTCCACCCATCATCTGAATACCGTAAGCCCATGAAGTGGTATTTACAGTATATGTAATAGTGTTGTTGAAAATGATATTGTTATAGGATTCACCGCCTTTGAATTCACCACCGGCATATGAAGACAGATAGATTGCATTTGCATCGGCAACACGAATGTCGTTTCCTGCAATGTAGTTATTGTTGGCGCTTCCAAGTACAATCACTGATGTTGACCTTGAACCGTGTCCATATGAAGCTTCGCTGGTCTCCAGTTTATTGTTTAAAATATTGTTGTAATTGGATCCCGCATTAAGGCAAATCGGATATGCTGAAACACCAGTGTTTTTTATTTCATTGTCTGAAACGGTACAGTATGATGCTCCGTTCAAGTAAATGCCTCTGAGGCCATCTCCGTTATTCACAATTTTCAAGTTACTTACATTGGATCCGGAAGCTGCACTAGTGAAAGTCAGCATACCGCTGTAGATAGTTCCTCCGGAACCTAAAACATTGAGCTTTTTAGTAAAAGTAAAGTTCTTGGCTGAGAAATCTCCGCTTAAAATGACTGTATCTCCTTCATTAACTGAAGATGAAATCAAAGTACCCTCCTTACCGGAGAAATATTGATTGTAGTTAGATGAAGTGACAGTGCGTTCTGTAACGGATAATATCTCGCCGTTATCATCATTAACCTCATTAATAGCTACCGTTTCATTTGCATCGTCTGCCGCACAGACAGCACCTATTGAAACGAATAAGAGTAATAACAAGATTATAAAAACATTAAATCTTTTAATCACATTAATCACATCTAAACATTTTTTCTAAAATACATTTGAAAAGAATGTATCATAAGTTTATTTATGTAATTAAACAATATTTAAAAATTTCTAAAAAAAAAGAAGGATGATTTAATAATCATCAAAATCATCATTTCGCATGTAACCAACGAGGAATATTGCAATCAGGACAATGATTGCGACAATCACAACAATTGGCATACTTGAGTCTGAGCTTGAACTTTTAGCCGGTGAACTTTTTGAAATCTCGTAAGATTTGGAATCACTGGCTTGGGAAGCGTCTTCACTTGAATCACTAGCAGAATCCTGGCTTGAAGAAGCATCACTTGATTGTGAAGAGGATTTGCTTGCATCCTGAGATGAAGTTGAAGGCTGGTCCCCAACTGCAGTTTCACCGCCGGCATCACTAGGAGCTGCCTGACCGTTTTCTTCAGTGGTTCCGTTAACCAAAATTTCATCGGTCGGATTTGTTTCACTTTGACCGTCACCGTCAACAGGAGCATCGTCCATCACATATAACGGATTAGTTAAGGTTGCAGTAGCTAAAATGTCTGCATACTGCGCCTTCTTGTCCGGGGAAAGTGAACTTGCCTGAATGATTTTCATGTTGAAATCCAGGTTTTTACATGTGTGGTGACAACATGCAACACCATATTGGATAGCCATCTCCATAATGGCATCAGCCAATTTCTGAGAGTATGAAGCATCAGCAGCCCATAAACCCTGGTCCTGCAAGTAAAACATCCATGCGGCATTACTCTGGAAAGCAGCAGCCTGAGCAGTTGATTTGACAGAGCTTACCTGTGAAAGAACAACATCAGCCAACTGATTACCCAATTGAGTTTGAAGAGATCCTCCGCTTAGCACAAGACCACCGTAAAGGTTCTGCATAGCCATAGCATAGGACAGTGAACCTGCCTGGGAATTGATTAAAGGCTCATAGTAGTTCGGATTGATAAGCATACTGCGAATCTCGAAGTTTAATTCCTCTTCATAGTTTCTTGAAACGTAATTGTTCTGATTCCTTATATCTACAAATGCGGTGTCCGGATTAGCGCCGAGAGTACGTGCCGCATTGTACAGACCGCCGAACCAGTCATAGTAATCGTCTGAATCGATGAATCTCCATGTACTGTCGAAGTTCTGAGTAATTAAGTCAACTTGTGAGAGTAATTGTTTATAAGCTTCTTTTTGTGGAGTAACAACAATATTTCCTTTTTCATCCATGTTCCATGCAAATGAAACCTTATCAAGATAGATGCTTGTTGCTTCCTCGTTGACCGTTTCGATATTCCAGTCTGCAGTATTAGGAATAAAGTTACTCATACCTGTACCTTCCAGGATTGCACCAGGAAGACCGAAGAGCCTGTCAAGAGATCCTGTCTGATTATAATGAAGTTTAAGATAGTTCTGTGAGAAATCCTCTCCTTCAGCATTAGCTGCAAGACTTACACCTGTAAGCAGCCATGTCAGCCAGTCCTTGTTGCTTGTTACGATACTTGCAAATACGTCGATTCTTGGACGGTTCACGACACTGCCGTCATGCAATTGAACTGTAAGTTCATCCAATGGCAGCAATTCAACGCCGATAACCTTTCCGTTTTCAGCCCATTTTGGCTTGCATCCGAGGAAGTAAAGGAATTCCGCAAGACCGATACCTTCAGTCCTTGATATTTCCGTACCCCATAAGATTAATGAAGTCAGTTTAGGCCATTCGCCATGCTGTTCCATGTAATCGGCCAGAAGCAAGTCAACGATTTTGACTGCTGAAGCATAAGCTGATTTGGAAGGCATTTTTGTTGAATCGGATGCATAACCGTCATATCCTGTAGGAATTGAATCCCCATAGGAAGGATCTGCAAATAAACCTGCAAGCAGATAGTCACCTTGAAGCGCCTTAATAAGAGCAGCCCATTCATTATTATTTTCTATATTGACAATAACACTAGCAGCATATTCGGTATCATTATACAAAGCGGAGCCAAGTGGAATATTATATTCCCTGTTCAATGCCTCGACAGAAGTTCCGCATACCAATGCAGTAACATATTCCTTAAGGAATGCCTTTACCACGGCTTCGACTGCTGAATATTTTTCAACATGACGAATGTCATCGTAATAATTCAGATTAGCCAAATCAGGGTAGAAGAATCCTAATATATGGTTGTATATGGATGTCTGTGAGGAAGTTACCGTGATTACCTCTTCAATCAGCTCGTAATCTGAGAGGACCTTACCCAAGTGGTGAAGACCGTGAGTATAGAAATCGTCTTCCATGCTGTCGAGATAAGCGTGAAGCTCATCAAGATACTCGTCAAAGGTCTGATTGCCTGATTCGTTGAATGTGGCGAAACCTAAAGTAGGTGCCAGTTCAATGATTAAGGCCTTATATTCCTCAGCATTGGTTGTAACGTTGAGCTTGACCTGATCCTTGTAATGTGAAATGTAGTTTGACAATGTAGTGTAGTTACCGTAGAGTTCGGATGAAACCATAGCTGGAGTCATGTGAGTAATCATCAAAGCTGCGATTCTGTCACGGGCAACCATAGCCTCACCAGGGTTTGAAACGATATACGGATACACTGTAGGATTCAGAGTCAGTTCGAATGTCCAGTCTCCTTCCATTACCCCGATATTTCTTCCAGGCAACCATTCAAGCGTACCGTGAGTACCCATGTTGATAATTGCATTAATTCCTATGGTCTGGTCGAGCCATTCATAGAATGCAACGTACTGCTGATGAGGAGGCAAGCTTAAATCGTGATAATTCTGAATTTCCTCCCATCCTCTTGAAGGCTGGAAAGTAATGAATACATTGCCGTACCATATACCTGGGAATACGAGGTATGTGTCATTATAGACCATTATTTCACCGAGTCCGTCTCCCCAGCGGTCAATCATCCACTGATAAAGCTCAGGATTGATTTTGGAAGTCAAGTTATAGAACTGATTAAGGTCAACCAACTGGTTATGAGCCATCAGCTCATCGAAATGGGCCTCAACATATTTGTTTAAAAGACCTTGAGCCCATGTACCCTTATTACCGAAATCAACGATTAACTCAGTTAAGTTGTATAAAGACGGAATGTCAGAAATGTTTCCTACGTTAAAACCTGCTTTATCCAATTGGAAAAGTAAATCATAAGTACTTTCGAATACATCCAAGTATGAAGCTCCAATTTCTGCCTTACCCGGCGGATAATTATACAGTACAATGGAAACTTTTTTATCAGCATTGTCCATATCCTTCAGGTCTGCCCATTGTGAGGACAGCTTGACCATCTTGTCGACACCGCTTTGGATTACGTGGGATTTTCCCATACCGTCAACGTATGACAGGACGATAGGTCCGTAGACACCTTCAAAACTAGGATAGGTTACTGAGAAAGTCCATTCTATCTGCGGACCGAGTTCGTTTAGATAACTTGTTTCTGAAATGTCATATACACCTTTCAATACGGCAAGATCTATATCTTCCAAATCACCCTTAGCAGAACCATTTGCATAATTTAAAGACCAACTATAAAGTGATACAATAGCTGAAATACCTACAGTAGAAGTATCTGTTATCTTAGTCAGGATTGAAGACATAGGAGGAATAGTTCCGGTTTTAAATACATTGAAAGCTGCCCTTCCCTGTGCCTCATAACCTCTAATTAACGCATCAACTACGGAACCACCAGAATAGTAAGTAGCAATAGCTATGAACGGCTTGTCATAATTGATATTGCCAATATAATCATTTTCAAATGTTTTGAAAAGAACTGTTGGGTCTAATGTATTTTCCAGCCAATTAGGATAATCGACAGTCATCCAGTTGAGACTTCCATGTCCGTCTGCGTCATAACCAGGATTTTCATGAATCCATTTGTTAATCAGCTCCGGTTCCGGAACGATAGTATAAATTCCCAAATCAGGATGGTAAAAACCGCACTCAGGACTCATCAATGGAGCGCTGTCCAAGTCCAAAGTAGGGTCTGAATATTTGGAAGGGTTGATTATATAATAAACATATTTAAGGTAGTTTACCATATTCCTTTCCAATACATCAGAAGCTTCAATATCCTCTGCCTGGAAATAAGAGCCTATATAAGTGTTTTCTATCGTATGATAAGTATTGTTCTCAGGACTTGCCCCGACAATGTGTATACCCGTTGCGTTGAGAATACTATTTGAATATACACCGAAAGTATAAGCTACCTTATAGTTTATATTCGCCGGTGAAGTGGCAAGAATCTCTTTCAGATACTGTCCTGTAAGCGTGTGATATGCCCCCTCGTTAAACATGTCCAGATGAATGTAGTTTGCATAATCAACAAGCCATTCCCGAGTATTATCATAGTTAGTGGTACTTATGTAAGCAACCCTTTTTGACATTTCCATAAGAACATCAACTTTTTCGTTGTGAGAGTCGTAATCCACCAGCAATAGTATATCTGGGATGAACATGTAACTGAGAGAAGCTGTGTTTTGAGTTGACAAATCCACGCTTTGAGTGTATGGCTCATAGGTGGAATATTTAATCTCAACATTATATTTTGCTGAGTTTAAATTTGAAATAACTAAATTACCCTCACTGTTTGTTAATCCTGAAAATACCAAATTGTTAGATGAATCATATACAGACACGTTTGCATTTGCCAGATTGATACCGTCTTCCGTCCACGTGTTGGAATCGGGGACATATGAATCATTGACATGAACCGTTATTAAATTGGAAGCCTGCAAAAGGTCTCCTGAATCGGCCGATGCAAGTAAAGTTGAATTATCCGCTGCAGAAACCATACCTAATGATAACATGAGCACTAGTGAAATTATTAGAATAAACAACAACTTATTACCTAACTTTTTGATATTTTCACCTCCTTTTAAGCTATTAATGATAAACATAGCAGCATCAAAAATATCCACTATAAGTGTGATATTTATCTTACATAATATATATAACTTAGTTTTATTAAGGTCAGCTTGATTTTTTTATCAAATATGATTGGGAGATGGCAATATTGCTTTTGGATAATAAAAATGATTTGACCGTGTGAAATTGCATCAAAAAAAGTTGAAAATATAAGGAATTTATTTCTATTCCTTTAAAACAATAACATCATTAATCATTTCTATCAGAAGCTTATTGATAGGATTTATTAAAGACAGTACATGTTCTTTCGGAAGGTCCGGCGTTAGCGGAAATACCTGAAGTGAGGACATGCACAAATCAGTTGATCTGACGGCAAAGTATGAGAAATATTGGCCGTCATCATATGTTACAAGCAAACCGATATCGTCAGTCGGCTTATGGCCCGAGATTCCTTCCTCCTCATATATCTTAAACAGTTTATGAACCTTTGAAGTCAATAGAACATATTGCCTTTGAAAATACAGATCCTCCTCATCAAGTTCATAATCATCATATTCGATGACCTCATCAATGAAATCCGGAGGTGTTCTCATTTCGGAATTGCAGTATGCCAGTGAAATATAAATTCCCTCCTCATCGAGAGCCTTGGATATTATGTCAAAATAGAAATTATCAAGCCCTATTTTAGATGGAGGATTTTCAAAAAGACGGTCAACAGGATATGTGAAATTGGAATTTTGAATAACGCTGCAGTAGAAATGCTCTTCACCCAAATAGCCTGCAGTTGCTGCTTTTTCAATGGTTTTTTTAACATCTATATTTATATGCTCGATTTCACGAGCCATTTCAACGGCTTTCTCATCACTTATCAAGTCCAACACCTTCAGTTAATACTCTCATTTTCAAAACATTTAAATATACACACAACTTATCAACATATACATTTAAATACTACTTATTATAATTATAATTTAGAGGTGAAAATATGCGCAAATCTTTGATTGGTATAATACTCTTATCAATTGTTATTGTTGGTATTGCTTTACCTGCAGGCTTTTCAGCTCAAGCAGACAATAAAGTAATTACCTATGGTGAAGCGACTTATAATAATGCACAATATAAGTCCAGTGTAGATAACTTCTTTAGCCAACAAGCAAATGTTGACGTTGGCAGCATAAACTACAAACTTATTACAGCAGACGAAGTTAATAAGATTGCAAGTACTATTACCCATAAAACTTACAATTCTAATCAAATATTATCTTCTGCATTAGTGGACCTTGATGAGCAGGGAAGCATAAAAGTTACTGTTGATAAATCAAAAATCACAACAATAACTGCTGACATGTACATTTCAGCTTTAAAATCCGCTGGAATTACTCACGGACACGTATATGTAACCAGTCCAGTATCAGCTACCGGTGAATCCGCTCTTGCAGGAATAATGAATTCATACGAAGTAGTGACTGATGTTGAAATTCCAGAAACTGTAAAAGAGGCGGCTAACGAGGAAATTTACACAGAAGCAGAAATCATTGAAAACGACAATGTGACTGCAGACGAGTTATCCTCATTAGTTGACGACGTCAAGGAAACCGTTCAAAATGAAAATATTACTGATCATGCAACAATAGTTAATATCATTTACAACTACACAGTCAACAACAATATTAACCTGACAAACAGTAGTATTGAAAACCTTGCAACCAGTATTGGAGGAGTCCAAGCTGTTCAAGGAGACGTAGAAAGTTACACAAGTCAAGTAACTGAATTTGTAGGAAACAATTCAGGCGACTTTTCTTTAAACGGATTATTTAGCAGATTAGGCTTATAATCCCAACTTTTTCTTTTTTTTGAAATCTAAAAAATAATATGAAAGAAATTAAATTTTTTCTTTCAGTTCAATTACACGATTAACAGGCAGATTCGTATTAATTGCAACATAATCCACATTACCGCCATCATGCAAAAGATTAATAGCAATTCTTTCTGAATTTTCGCGGGTAACCCTCTCAGTAACATCACGAGTGACCCTCTCAGTAACATCACGAGTAACCTGCTCAGTAACATCACGAGTAACCTGCTCCATAACCTTATCAGTTCGCTCTTTAATACATTTTAGTTCTTCATCAACTCGCATAGACACTTGTTCATTTATATAACGAGATACACAATCTAATTGACCCATAAGCTTATTCTCCAATTGTTTTTTGAAATCACCATCAGTCAATAATTTATTGGATAACAACATTACAATCCCGAAAATGAAATCCTTTGTTTCAAAATCTTTAAAATCATATTCGAATAAACCGTTTTTGACGATGGCAAATATATTTTCTTTATTTTTTTCTTTTGTAATGAGAGGAAGTAGTGCAAAATCCACTAATTCTTCTACAGACAAATCTTGGTTACTTTCTATTTTAGTATTCACATTATTTATAATTTCGTTTTCATCATTTTCTTTCAATGATACAATCGAAAAAGTGAAAACAGATTTATGATTAATTCTATATTTTTTTGTTTTCGAACCTTCAGCGGTGGACAATACGCACAGATAAACAGGCAAATCATCGTTCTTATTCAAATCAAACATATGTGCATATGCAGAAAATCTTTTATCATCATAAGGACCCACATAATATGATTGAAACTCTATTATCAGATACATATTATCCAATTTAATTATCAAATCCGCTTTTCTTGCGGAAAGCTTTACCACGAAAAGTTCAGTGTTCAGGATTTCCACATTTTCCGATTCAAATCCTAATTTAGTTAAAAGGACATTAATTGGACCATTGCCGATGGCCTTAAAAATAATATCCTCTTCATTCTTTGACATAATTATCACCCAATCGTGTTAATTATTCTTTAATTTATAATTTATGAAATATAAATGTTTTGTTTGTAAAAATAAGTCCTATAAATTGTTTTAATCCATAAAAATAGCTTTTAGAATAAAAAAATATCCCGAGTGATGAAAATTGTCCTGACCTGAAAATATTGACCCCATAGAATTCCCCGCCATTAACTGCAAAATATCCCATTTTTGAGAACAATCAACATCATATCGCCAATTATATATTGAACATTGCCTAAAATATAACAAATAAGTGATGAAATATGGCGAATGAAAATAGAAGCGAATGGAACAGTAACCTAACATTCATTCTGGCAATGATAGGTTCAGCGGTCGGATTGGGAAATATATGGCGATTCCCTAATGTATTATACTCAAACGGTGGAGGATCATTCATGATACCATACATCGTGTCATTATTCCTTTTGGGAATCTCTTTTGTGTTGGTTGAGTATGCTGTGGGATACAAATTCAAGACTTCCTTATCCAAGATTTTATACACAGTGCACAACAAATTGGAACCTGTAGCATGGTTTGTTCTGCTGATTGTATTTTTAATCACGACATATTACGTATGTGTAGTGGGCTGGGATTTGATTTATGTTATTTTAAGCTTTACAAAGGCATGGGGATCAAACCCTGACATTTTCTTCTCACAAAGCGTCCTGCAGTCAATCGATTCAATTAACGGAATATTTACAATCGTGCCTGCAGTATTAGCATCCATCATAGCCATCTGGTTTGTTGCCTGGATGATTATAAGAACCGATCTTAATGACGGAATCGGGAAAGTAAGCAAAGTCCTGCTCCCACTGCTCTGCATAATCGTTGTGGTGATTGTCGTATACTCACTGACATTGCCCGGTGCGGCTTCAGGTTATACACAGATATTTTCACCAGACTGGTCCGCATTAACCAATCTTAACGTGTGGCTTGCCGCATTCGGACAGATTGTATTTTCCCTAAGTTTGGGAATGGCAATTGCTCTTACATACGCAAGCTACTTACCTGAAGGGTCCAAACTGGTGGACAATGCACTGATTGTTGCATTTTCAAATTCAGGTTTTGAAGTGTTTAACTCAATCGGAATCTTTTCAATATTGGGATTCATGGCATTGACAAGCGGAATACCGTTCAACGACCTGGTAACCGAAGGAACAGGCCTTGCATTTGTAGTGTTCCCGCAGGTATTTAACATAATGGGTCCTGCTGCATCAGTAATCGGACCGTTATTTTTCCTGTGCATCCTATTTGCAGGAATCACATCCATTATGGCACTTCTTGAGGGAGTGTGCTACTCAATATCCGAAAAGTTCGATTTCTCACGTAAAAAATCAGCGACTGTAGTGTGCATTATCGGAGTTCTGATTTCATCAATATTTGCAACAGGAGCAGGAAGCATGGTTTTAGGAGTTTTCGACGCATTCCTGAACAATTTCGCATTGCTGTTTGCAATATTGCTTGAATGCATCATATTCGGCTGGATATATGACTTCGATGAATTGATAGCTACATTAAATGAAAACTCAAGGATAAGTGTCGGGAAAACATGGAAAGCTGTCATAAAATGCATATTGCCAATCTGCATATTGGGCCTGTGGATTCAGGGAATCTATTCAACCCTTTCAACAGGAGATACCGTAAGCATATCAATCATGGCAATACTGACTGTAGTCCTCATTGTTGTTCCATTCATCTTCACGAAACTTCCCGCCAAAAACAGGGATTTCTACAAGAAAATTCAATAGCAAAATACTGAAAGATAGCTATCATTAAAATATGCCAAACACAAATGATAGCTATTTTCATTAACCTCACAATTATTTTAATTGAATCATAATATTAATCAATATTTTTTAAGAACAGCCATCTACATCAAATTTTAAATATTGATTAAAAGAAATAGAATTATGGTAACTATGAAGTGGAAAATAGGTGATGTCGAAATAGACAATCAGGTGGTTTTAGCCCCAATGGCGGGAATATGTGATTCTGCATTCAGAAGAATTGTAAAATCAATGGGATGCGGACTGATAGAAACTGAAATGGTTTCAACAAGGGCCATAATGCATCTAAACAACAAGACTCAGGAAATGCTGATGATGAGAGAATATGAACGGCCTATTGCACAGCAGATATTCGGATCAGATACGGAATCATTTAAAATCGCATCCCAATACATTGAAGAGAACATGAAACCTGACATCATCGACATCAACATGGGATGTCCCGTGACGAAAGTTGCAGTGAAGTCAAAAGCAGGAAGCGCACTTCTCAAAGATCCTAAAAAAGCCTTTGAAATAGTTGAAAGCGTAGTGAATACTGTAAATATTCCGGTTACAGTTAAAATCAGAAGCGGATGGGATGAAAACAATGCAGTTGAAATTGCAAAAACAGTAGAGGAAGCCGGAGCATCAGCCATTGCAGTCCATCCGAGAACCCGCCATGACAGGTATGACGTTAAAGCGGACTGGTCAATAATCAGGGACGTTAAGGATAAGCTTTCCATACCTGTGATTGGAAACGGTGATATCAGAAGCTGCTATGATGCCAAAAGAATGATTGATGAAACCGGATGTGACGCCATAATGATTGGAAGGGGCGTTATGGGAAATCCTTGGATAATCAAGCAGTGCGTGGAATATCTTGATTATGAAAAGGAGCCTGAAAGGGTATCATCAAAAGAAAAGCTTGCGATGTTTAAAAGACACAGCGAACTGATTAAGGAAGACAGTGACAATCCCAAAATCATTGCCCATAAGCTAAGGACAAATGCGGCATACTACATGAAAAACCTCCACGGAAGCGTGGAAATAAAAAAGAAGATATTTCAAACAGATACTGAAGAGGAACTCTTTGATTTGCTTGATAACTATGTCGAAACCTTAAGATACTAATCGTCACGAATTAATCTGACTAAAGAAACGACACCGACCAGTGCGGTGAATGATTCAATGGCAACTGAAGTGAAGTCATATATTGCAAAGAAATAGATTATATAAATGAGACTGTTGATGATAAAGCTTAATTTTATCGGTTTGATTGACTTTAAAAGGAAATTGCACAAGGTAATTTCAACAACGGCAATGACCGGCAAAAGTCCGACAAAACCCAATGTATTTACATAAACTCCCAAAACGACCGTCACAACAAGAAATACAATTGTCCAATTGCGCGTCAGCCTGTCATAATAAACCATCAGATTTCTGATTGCTGCAATAAGCATTGTGGTGATTCCAACCCATGAAAAAAAGAAAACTGATGATATGGCAAGTATGAAGGCATTTAAAAACTGATAGAGGTATGCCTTTTTAGCATCGTTAATGTAATAGCTTATTATTAAAAAAATACCTGCAAAAAGAGAAATTCCATTACCTATGACAATATTCCATGCAAAACTCATTACTATTACATTAATTTGAATTGGTATAAATAATTTAAAATTTAGGTATGCCAAAATTTTTATATTGAAAAAAACAATAACATTAATCAAGTGATTATTATGGGAATCTTCGACAACATGAGAAAACCGAAAGGAAAACTGGGAGAAATACAGCTGAAATCAATGAACAAGGAACATACACCGATATCACTGTGGGTTTTGAAACATTTGGACATCAAAGAAACAGATACCATACTGGACATCGGCTGCGGAGGAGGCATCAACATAAACAGAATGGGTGAAAAGGCTAAAAAAGTCTATGGTGTCGACTACAGTGAAAAAAGCGTCAAAATATCAAAAGAGGTCAATGACGAATTAATCAAAAAAGGAACAGTTGAAATCAAACAGGGAAATGTTGAGAATCTTGAATTTGAAGATGAAAGCTTTGACATAGTAACCGCTTTTGAAACAGTCTATTTCTGGCCGGATGTTGAAAAATGCTTCGGGGAGGTCAAAAGGGTTCTGAAACCTGGCGGAATATTTATGATAGGCATGGAATCAAACGGATCAGAGCACATAACCATGAAAATATCTGAAAAATTAATCGATATGACCGCATATAATGACAGGGAACTTAGAACATTTTTAGAAAATAATGAATTCAGCCAGATTACAGTATATTTAAAGGACTCCAAAAACCGAAAGGAAAAAATCATGACCAATGAAGGCACAAGACTGATTGATGACGACTGGGACAACTTTTCATTTTCAGACAGGTTTCTGGAGTGGATGTGTGTCATAGCTGAAAAGTGATTGTTGCTTAAAGCAACATTTATATATTTTAAAAGAAATACCATTAACCATGACAGACGTAGTTTTACTGACCGGTGCCGGACAAATCGGAATGGCGATAGCCAGACGAATAGGGCACGGTAAAAAAATCATAATTGGCGATAAAAACCTAAGCAATGCTGAGACAATCTCTAAAATAATGACTGAAGCAGGATTTGACTGTGAAGCTCATGAATGCGACATATCATCAAGGGAATCAATAAAAAGCATAATAAAAGAAGCACAAAAATACGGTGAAATTGCATACTTCATCAATGCTGCGGGAGTATCCCCTTCACAGGCCCCAATAGAAGCCATCCTGAAAGTGGACCTGTACGGAACGGCAGTTTTGCTTGAGGAAGTCGGGAAAGTAATCAAGGAAGGCGGAAGCGGAGTGACAATCTCATCACAATCCGGTCACCGGATGAAACAGCTGGGCGCTGAAATTGATGAACAGCTGGCGATGACCCCAACCGAGGAACTGCTTGACCTGGAAGTTCTGCAGCCGGAAAACATAGACGATACTCTTCACGCATACCAGCTGGCCAAAAGGTGCAACGTGAAAAGAGTTATGTATGAGGCATGCAGATGGGGCGAAAAAGGAGCCAGAATCAACTCAATATCTCCCGGAATCATAGTGACTCCACTTGCAATTGACGAATTCAACGGACCTAGAGGAGACTTCTACAAAAACATGTTTGCAAACTGTCCGTCAGGAAGACCCGGAACGGCAGATGAAGTTGCAAGCGTTGCAAGATTGCTCATGAGCGATGAAGGAGCATTCATTACAGGCTCAGATATTTTAATAGACGGCGGAGCAACCGCATCATATTTCTATGGAAAATTAAGACCGAAATTGTGATTGAAATGAAAAAAATAATTATTATAAGCATTATTGCATTGATTATTCTGGCAGTGGGGATAAGCGAAGCTGCAGCAATGAGCGATGCGGAATCAAAATCAAACGATATTCTTAAGAAAAACAACACTAACGGCAAAGTCCTTGTAGTGTACTTCTCAAAAACCGGCGAAAACTATAATGTCGGAGAGGTGGAAGTCGGGAACACTGCAATGATGGCATCATACATCAAAGAATATCTGAACGCCGATTCATTTGAAATAGTTCCTGTTAATCCGTATCCTGATGACTATAAGGAAACTACCGACCAGGCATCAAAAGAGCAGTCAGACAATGCAAGGCCTGAAATCAAAAACAGGATAGATAATTTCGACAACTATGACACGATATTCATCGGATATCCTATATGGTGGGGAGACTTGCCGAATATAATGTATACTTTCCTTGAACAATACGATTTCAATGGAAAGACAGTTATTCCTTTCAATACCCATGAGGGATCAGGGGATGCCGGAACATATCAGACGATAGCATCACAGCTTCCAGAAGCTAAGGTGAATACTGACGGACTTGCAATTGATGGAAAGACCGCAAGAACCGAATACGGCAAACAGCATACCATAGAATGGCTAAAAGGCTTAGGATTTTAAATGAAAACTGAAAAGATAATTGTAGATGTCTTATTGTTCATTCTGATGATAATTGAATTTTCAAGACAATATCTCGACCCCACAATTCACGAAATAATCGGAATCTGCCTGATAATTCTTATCATCATTCATCTCTACCTGAACAGAAAGTATCTGAAAGGCATCAATAAGGGCAAATATAATAGGAAAAGAAAGATAATGCTGGCAATTAACATTGCATTCATGGCAGTATTCATCCTATCATGTGCCTTTGGACTGATATCAGGCCAGTTCATAGATATGGGCAATTTAACTACAATCTATCTTCACAAAATTCTTGCATACCTATCCGTAATTCTTTTAGGCCTGCATTTAGGCATCAATATGAATGGATTGGTTAAAAAAATAAAATATAAAAAAGCAATATTTCCAATCATCATATTATTTGGAATATATTGCCTGATTCAGGTTGATTTCTGGAATCATTTAACAGGAAACTACGGTTTTGCCATGATTACGGAGAATATCATGATTAATTCCATATATTACACCGGAATCGTTTTGATGATTATTGCTTTAGTTAATCTGAAAAGCTAATCATCCATTATCTTTTCAGCAATTTCTGCTGCTGAGGCAACCATCTTTGGACAGAATTCCTTAAACAGATTGTTGTCACGTGCATACTGCACTCCTTCAGGAGTGCTGATATCGCATTTAAGCAAATCCCTGCAAAGATATGACCCGTTTTCCTTTTTGAACTCATCAAAAAATTTATTAGAAACCTCATCGCATTTTGCTTTGTTTTCACCATATTTCAATCCCAGCACCATCAGTGCACCTGTGCAGGCGCCGCAGACTTCGCCTTTGCGCATGCCGCTGCCGAAACAGGCCCCAATCTTAAATGCTTCACTTGATGCAAGCCCCAAATCTTCACTGAACACTTCAAAAACCGCCTGCGAACAGAGATGTCCGCTTTCAAATAACTTTACCGCTTCATTAACTTTAGACATTAAAATCAACTCTCCACATATTCATTTTTAACTTCCACAAATTCACCATCAACATACTTTAAAAGCTCCACTTCAGTTTTCTCAGCACCAGAATCTATTAATGTAAATGTTGCGGTGTTTTCCAAATCATCCGTATTTTTATCAATCCATGTTCCCTCATTTACAACGACTTTAGGCCTGTCATAGCCATCATAAACCCTGTATGCCGGAAGATGGGTGTGACCGAAGACAACCACGTCAACAGTAGGATCAAGGTCAAAATACTGCCTTCTGGAATAATCAATATAGTAATCCTTATTTAAAAGGTTTTTCAGGCATTCCACAGGAGTGTTCGGGCAAGGGACAAAATTGCGTCTTTGCACTTCAGCCCAGTTTCTCTGCACATTCCTGTATAATTTGGCATAGATTCCGTCATCATGCTCCTTGGGAATCAGGTCATTGATTGAAAAGCTTCCCCTGAATCCGTCGACGGCAACATTGATGAACTCCTCATCAAAAGACTCGTTTACAGGAAACATGTTAAGCAAGACATTTTCCCAGACCTTAAAGTAAGCATATGCGGCAAGCTGGTCATCATCATCAGAAGAAGGCATGGAAATCTCCTTAATTTCCTTTTCAACTTCAGGCATTCCCTCAGCAAATGAGGTTACGCCTACCCTTGCAAAAAAGTATCCTGCAGGAAGAATAGGCTCGCCGTATTCCATGAATTCCCTGTTGGTTAGGATATCCGGAGCGCAAAAGAGGTCGTATCTGTGGGAGTGTTCAACTACAATCTCCCCTCTCCTGCCGGTACGGTATCTTCCAAGACCTCGGACATCCCTTGACTGGACAATTCCTGGCAATATGTCTTCCAGAGTCCTGTGTGACAGTGTCATGTCATGGTTTCCGGGAACATAGACAAGCCTGATTCCGGAGTCATTCAATGACTGGAACTCATCAATCACGTCCCTGTTGTTTTCGGCAACTTCCTTGTAGAACGCATCACTGTCAGGATTTGTTTTGTAATTTCCCGGCAGAAACCACTGGTCTAAAAAGTCCCCGTTTATTACGACTTCATCGGCCAGTTTCTCATTTTGAATTTTCTTTAAAAATGAAATCAACAAAGGTTTATTTTTAACATTTTCAGCAATTCTATCATCAATTCCCAAATGAATGTCACTGATTACTATGATTTTCATACAAACCACCCCAAGTATAACTTTTCACATATTATTTTTTATAAAAGAACATATAAATTATATTGTCGGTGATATAATGAGTGATGGAATATCATATGAAGACGTAAAAGAGCATCATTATCTTTTTACGCTAGCCCCTGCTTTTATTTTAAAAATGATGGCAGGTACAAATTCAAACTTAGTTTCAAAGTTCAAATCAACGGTTCAATATTATATGGACGGATTGACAGATGAGCAGAAAAGCAAATTAGACATTATTTTGTCCAGCGATATCGATGATTTGCAGATTATCATGGACGAATCATATAGAAAAACAAAAAAAGAACAATATAAAATCCTGGCCGACCCTAAAAATAAGGAATTCATTAAAAAGAATCTTGATGAACTGAGAAAAATGATTTAATTTTAAAATATTTGAAATTAACAACAATATATCACCAAATTATATATAATCAAAAAAACATATACTACACTATGAAAGTTAAAGACGGAATCATCGGTTTATTGATTGGAGATGCCTTGGGCGTACCTGTAGAATTCAAATCAAGGGAATATCTAAGGGAAAATCCAATAACAGGAATGATTGGCGGAGGAACACATCATCAAAAGGCAGGAACCTGGTCTGATGATACATCACTGACGCTGGCCACTATGGCAAGCATCGTAAACAGGAAATGCATTGATTATGAAGACATTATGCAGGAGTTTTGCTATTGGCTCAAACAGGACAAATACTGTCAAAGAGCAAATTTTGACGTTGGAAATACGACAGCCGATGCTCTTTTCAATTATCTTGACGGAAACTCTGCATTGGAATGTGGAGGAAGAGGTGAGAGAAGCAACGGAAACGGATCATTGATGAGAATTATTCCTTTAGCATACATTCCAGATATCGATTATGAAACAATAGAAAACATATCCGCACTGACACACGCCCATAAACGGTCCAGAATCGCCTGCGTATTGTATATCGAAATTGCCAAATCAATGATTGAAAATAATGATTTACCCATAGAAGATTATGTTAAAAACGCAAGCGAAAAGATTATTGAATATTATGAAGGTTGCGAAGAACTGAAACACTTCAAAAGAATATTCAACGATGAACTGGATGATGAGGACACGATAAGCAGCGGAGGATATGTGCTTGACTCACTTGAAAGCAGCATCTTTTGCCTTAAAACCACTGACAGTTACAGGGATGCCGTGCTTAAGGCAGTGAATTTAGGCCGAGACACTGATACAACAGCGGCCATTTGCGGAGGCCTTGCAGGAATCTATTACGGATACGATGAAATTCCTGAAGAATGGATTGATGCAGTGGATAAAATTGATCAAGTGATTTCATTTTGCGAAGAATTCGAAAAATACTGTGATGAAGATTAACTCTTCATCATATTCATTAAATGAAATAATTTCAAATAATTCTATCACCATGACAATTAAAAAATTAAATATTGATTAGGATTTAAGTTAATTAAATATTAATGACCTGTCGAGAGTAACTTTCCATCTATTGTCTCAGTTAACAAAAAATAAGTTAAAATCATTGAGAAAAAAGGTATTAATTATAAAAATTTTCTAGTTTCTTTTAAAAATTCTTCGGCTTCAATGATTCTTTTTTTAGCTAATTTTTTATCGATATTATCAATAGCACTATAATCAGCATCTTCCCTATTTGATTGAGCATTTGAAAAATATTTATAAACATTATATTTAAAATCATCTTCATGAACATATTTTAAACTAAATAACTGAATTAAACCATTATGAGTTTTAGGAATATTACAGTCCTTCTTAATTAACAATGCTTTAGCACACAAATACATTGAATAATAAGATAAAGAAACAGAATCAGCATAACCTTCAATTTCATAATAAAGTTTTACTATGTTTTAATTTTGTTTCTGCCTTATCGACAAAAGCAATAATTTCTTTATCCTATTGAAACACCATCCCTTAAAACATTAGTTAAAAATGAAAAAGATTTGGTTTTATAAAATAACTCCTCACTCATCACATGCGCAGAAATTAACTCATTTTTATCATACATAATCCAAGCAATTTCATCAGCTATCATATCATCAATTTCCATATGATGATTAGATATAATTAAAATATCAATATCCGATTCTTCTGTATCCTCTCCACGGGCAACAGAACCAAACAGTATAATTTTTATAATATAATCTGATTTAATAGCTTCTGCAAATTCACGAGCAATTTCAACCCTATTATGCATGATAATCACCGATGAAATTAAATAATTTTATAGTTAATTATACATCCCAAATATTATTAAATCTTTTGAAAGTGCACATGTGTAAAAAAACACATCATTTATATATAGAAAAATCTTGTGTGTGATTCCTGATTTTTATATTCACTTAAAAGAGGATGGACTTTCAATATGAATTTTTCACATCCATCATAACTAGTCCTTTCAAACCAAGTGTGCTCATCAATAATCAGTTGAATATCCTCAAAATTACAATGACCCCAACTGTTATCATAGTCAATATCCAAATCTTCAGGATTATTGATAATTTTCCCTTTAAAAACAACAGTTACATCATCTAAATTCAAATCATATTCTTTTAAAATAGAAACACATTCATTCAGCAAATTAATTGAGTTATCAGTTTCAACCAACATGATTAATTAAACACTCTTCAGGTAATGATTAAGGTTTTAAGTAATTAAATATTCATGGCCTGTCGAGAGTAACCCACCTTCTGTTTTAACAGCATTCATCTTAGCGAACTACCTTGCCTACAACAGTGATCATCAGCAATTTTGCTCTTGCATCTTATGGGATAGCCGTTTCACCGATTCTTTTAATGTCCTCAATTAAATATCATCGTCAACCATTAAAAGCCGTGTCGTTTCTGCTCCATTGCCATGCCTCTCAGCATACATCTTTCAATGCCATAATCTGTATGATGGGCGGAGTTTCCTTAGTTAAAATAACCAGCAGCTGTCTTCAACTTGCCATGAAAATTTTAATTAAAAGTAGCAGGGCCTAGATTTGAACTAGGGATCTCGGGGTTATGAGCCCCGCGGGATCACCAGACTACCCCACCCTGCTATATAAAACAAAATAAATCGATATTAATATTATATTTAAGATAATATATAAAACTTTCGATGAAAATAAGAAAAGTTGAATTAATTTATTCAACTTTAATCGTGTTTGCAATATTATATCCATTATAACTTGACGTTATGATGTATTTTCCAGGTATCAGATTAATATTAAGGCTTGCAATACCGCTGGCATTAGTTACACGCGTATAAAAAACGCCATTTATATTGAAACCTATACTTTGATTTGCATATGCCAAACCTTTTGAATCCAGCAATTTAGCATGGAACTGGTCTGAACTGCCATAACTTTTAACCAAATTCTCTCCAAACAATACATCCAGCACGGAAATATTGTTGGATACCATGCATCCCCCTGATTCACATGTGATAACATAGTGTCCCGGACCTAAATTAATATTAAGTTTAGCAATTCCGCTGGAATTTGTAAAGCGAGTATACAAAACACCGTTGATGTTGAATGTGACGCTTACATTTTCACCGACAGCATTTCTATCATCGCCAATTATCTCAACGCAATACTGAGAATCGTTTCTATAATATTTGACCAGGTCCCTGTTGTTAACAATTCTAGGAAGTACCGTAATGTTGTTTGATAAACTCTGACCGGTCACATTATTGATTGCCGTTATCACATAACTACCCTGATTCAAGTTAATGTTGAGTTTTGCAAGGCCGTTATCTGCAACCTTACGGTCATACATGACTCCATTGATGTTAAAAGACACCCCAGTTCCTTTAGACAACAGATTGCCTTGTCCGTCACGGAAAGTGGCCCAATACTGGGAATCATTTCTAAAGACCTTAACCAGATTGCTTCCGTTGACAGTATCCCTGACTGTAACTGTGGAATTTACAGTGAATAAATTATAAGAAGTTGTTACATTATAAACTCCACTGTTTAAATTGATTGCAAGTGAAGCAATGCCCTGATTGTTGGTTTTTCTTGTGTATTCATTGCCATTGATGTTTATTAGAACCGTGGCATTTGCAATCGGATTGGAATTATCATCGGTCAAATTAACAATTAGGCGTTCATCCCCACCATAATATTTGGTTACATCATCCACACTCAGAATGACCTGATTGCCGCTTACGATTATCTCAACGGAAAGATTTTCATTATCAGCACATGCATATAAATAATATTTGCCCTCATCTGAAGATGAAAATAACCCGTCAGTCAAATTTCCTCCGGATGAAGAAATAAAAATATCCCTTTCAGGCATACTGGCCTTATTGTCCCCCAAATAAAAATCATATGAATATTCTGTTGATTTGTTTGTCTTTAAAACTGTTGAATCCACTGTAAGATTAAGCGTAATTACAGAAATAGGAATTTCCAGACGTCTGATGACATTTGACCAGTCAGGTGAGTTTTCACCCCACCAATTGCCGTCGATAGTTGAGTTGAAGTACTGTTCGAAATAATCGCTTAAAAAAATCGTGTCACGGCTATTATTAACGAATACATTGCTGTAAACGTCACCGACGCATCCTTCCAGATATATTGCTCCGCCTTCCTTTGCATAGTTGTTGATGAAAACATTGTTGAAAATGGTCATGTTGGCATATGCAGTGTGCATTCTTCCCTTGCAGACATGAATTGCCCCTCCGCAGTCACGGGCAGAATTGTTGACGAATAGACATTCGCTTACGTTAAGGGTTCCTATCCAATGGTAAATTGCACCTCCAAAACTTCCGTCAATATCATCATGTGCAGAATTATTGATAAAGGTACAGTTGAAGACAGTCAGAATGCCCCCATAATTTCTTACGGCTCCGCCATCCCTATGGGCATGATTGGCTATGAATGTGGAGTTCGTGATGCTCCCAGTTCCCTTATTTGACACTGCACCGGCGTCAATCATAGTCACATCATTTTCAACAAAGAGACAGGAATCAATTTCCAGTGTAGCACCCCTTACGCTTTCAACACAGCATGCATCTTCAGCATGATTATTGTAAAAGCTCAGATTGTAAAGATTTATGTCCTTAAAGTTCCATATTACCGTATCTGTACAGTTGACAAATTTCAAACCGGACAACGTGACATTATTGGCATTGTTGATAAAGATTTTTGGTCCCGTAAAGACAGCATTGCCATTTGCCTTAATGAGCAGATTATTGGACGTAACCCACAGATTAGTGTTGTTTGAACCGGTATACATACCCTCATTTATCAAAATTATATCATTATCTCCACTGTTGCCTAACGCCAAATTGAGATTGTTATACGGATCGTCAATAGTTCCCTGACCATCCACCATAGTGTTTGTACCTACATAATAAGTCTCATTATTTGCAGAAACCATAGGCAACATAAGTAAAAAAACAAATAAAAATAATATAAACATTTTCTTCATAACATAACCCCTTAATTATGATATGAATTAATGTTTATAACAAATAGTTTATAAAAATAGTGAAAAAAAGAGAATTATTTTTCTAAAGCTTCAATTCTCTTATCGATATCATTGAGTTTTTCTTCAGTAGCTTGCTGGAATTCCTGAGATGACTTTTTGAATTCCTGATAATCCTTGTCCAAAGCATCAACAGAACTTGTGGTCTCTTTAAATTTGGCTTCAAGCTCTTTTAAATCATCAGTAGTAGCAAGCGCCCAATCTTTAATCAGCTGATCGCTTTTCTCATCGAGAAATGCATCAAGTTTGTTGGAAAATGCATCGGTACTGATACCTGTGTCAAAATCGCTTAACTTGACTTTGATTCTATCGGTCATGGAACTGGATTCCTTTTCTTTTTTCAAATCAGCATATTCCGCATTATTGTTAAGCACTTCATTCATATGGGCATCAGCGCTTGTCGGAACATAGCTTTTGATTTTATCCATAGTCTTTGGACTGTTTAAAAGATAATAATAAACCAATACAATAATAGCTATTATTAAAATAATTACAGCAACAGCTTCAACAGCATCCATAATAACACCTATTTATTCCTATTGAGTTTTTTCTCTTTAGCTTCGATTTCCTTAAGCATTTTTTCCAATTTCTTTTGTTCGGTTTGTGCTTCTAATCTTGCTAACCTTTCATTAATCTCACTATGCAAGTAACCTATCTCATTTCTTACATCAGTAGTTGATTGTCTGATTGCTTTAAGAGAATCCTGCTGGTCTTGAGGTAATGGGATTGGATTATCCATTAATCTTTTAGATTCAATATCTTTTTCAACCATAGACATTTTTTTAAGTTGAATTTCTTTTTCAAGCATTGCAACAGACGTTTTTGCTTGAGCAACTCTTCTCCATTGAGCAACAACAATAATAATAACCAATGCAACAATAATCAATATTATTAATAAAAACATTTGATCAGGAATTGTTGGAATATCCATAAATTTACCTCCAATTTCATTTAGATATAATAAATATTTAAACCTTATTAAATATAAACATTTATTATTAAAGTGATATTTATGATTGATTCTTATATAAAAGCTGGAAAAATTGTATCAAAAATACGCACCGATGCATCAGAAATGATAAAGGAAGGATGCCTGGTCTTAGATTTGGTCGAATACGTTGAAGGAGAAATATTAAAACAGGATGCAGACATTGCATTTCCGTGCAACGTTTCAATTAACGAAGTTGCAGCACACTACACTTCCCCGGCAAATGATAAAACAGTCATTCATGCGGGAGATTTGGTTAAACTGGATTTGGGAGCTATGGTGAACGGATGCATAGCAGATTCAGCAGTTACAGTAATGGCTGACGGAAACATTGATGAAAGATTCACACAAGACCAGATCAATGAAAACCAGGAACTCATTGAAGCTTCAGCGGCAGGACTTGAGGCGGCCATTGCGACAGTCAGGGCAGGCGTCGAGCTTAACAAAATCGGCGCTGCAGTCCATGAGGCAATAAGCGATTTTGACTTTAATCCGATATTCAACCTTATGGGACACAGCCTGGAGCAATACAATCTGCATGCCGGAATTTCAGTACCTAATTATGACAATAACGATACTTTCAAACTGGATGAAGGTCAGGCTGTAGCTATCGAGCCATTTGCAACAACCGGAGTCGGCCATGTTAATGACGGGCCGGGACACTACATTTTCTCATATATTGCAAACAAGCCATTTAGGATGAAATCCACTCAGAAAGTCCTGAATTACATTCAAAAGAATAATCCGTACGTTCCGTTTTCAGGCAGATGGATTACTGACGAATTCGGAGAAAGACGTGGTGGAATTGCATTGAAACAGCTTTCAGAAGCAATGGCAATCTATCCATATGCGCCACTCAAAGAGAAAAAAGGTTGCTTTGTTTCACAAAAGGAACACACATTGATTGTAGAAAAAGAAGGCTGTACAGTTACAACATTATAGAAGAGTTTACCTCTTCATTACTTATTTTTTAAAAAAAAAGAAAAAGGAAAGAAGATTAGTATATTGTAGGGATACGTACACCCATTTTTGCTCTTCTTTCACGTTCTGCGGTGTTTTTGTCTTTTTTACCTTTAGCTAATTTTTCAAGTAAAGGAAGACCAGGTTTTACATCGTCCATTGGTTTTGCTTCGATTAAACCAGCGTCAACAGCAGCTTTAAAGATACTGTCACCATCGTCAGTTCTGGTTAAAACAGTAGACCAGCCGTCTGGTGAACCTACAGAACCGGTAGATACATCAGCCCATTCAGCAACGTAATCTTGACATACGTTACATCCAGCTTGTTCGTATCCGTGGGTATCTTTAATTGCTAAACCTTTGTCTTCACCGTCTTTGGTTAACCAGAATTTACCTTTACCGATGTCCATTTTACTAGCTTCGGTTAAGGAGTCAAATCCTAATTTAGCAGTTGCGAAAGTGTCAAGAGAAGCCATAGGGAAGTTTTCCATACAGTAGATACCGATGATTAAGTTTACTTTATCAGCGACAAATCTTGTGAATGGATAAGCTTTAGCTTTTCTTAAACCTTGTACTTGACATGGAGTTGCAACTACACCAACTTTTTCAAGACCGTATTGACGGGTAGCTTCTTTTAATACAGATAAAGTTGGGGACATGGAATATTTGGTTCCAGCAGCTGCGATAACTTCGTCTGAAGAAGTCACAACAGTAGGAACAGGCCTCCAATCTTCATCAGGAGTTCCAGCAACTACAGCACCTTCAATGATTCCTTCATCGAGTGCGTAACAGAGTAATGCAGAAACAATTCCTCCGTCTTGTGATACATCTAAGATCTTTTGTTCAGTAGATCTTGCAGATAATGCTTCTTTATAAGTACCTAATGGCATATCTATTCCTCCTAAAGTCCTGTTTCCTTTTTAATTCTTTCTGCAGGCAACCATGATCTTGGACACATTACGTAACAAGTTCCACACTTAATACATCTGTCTCTATCACAGCTTGGTCTACCTTCAGAATAGCCCATTGCCCTTGTTGGACAAGCTAGACCACAAGTTCCACATCCAGAACATAATCCTTGGCGGATTACGTTGGTTAATACATCACAACCGCATCCAGCGTTACATGCAGCTAAATCCATTGCAGGTTTTAAGTAATCTAAATCGCCTTCGCATATTGCTACAACGGTTTTTGCAATCATTTCAGGAGCTACTGGACAACCAGGGAGTGCTGCGTCAACTTTAACTAATGAACTAATAGGTAAGAATGATTCGTGTTTAGGTTGTGCTTGTTGACCACCACGTGCGTAGGTAGTGAAACAACCGGTTAGAGCACAAGATCCGAATGCAACAATTAAACCGGATTTTTTCCTTGCTTCTAAAAGTTCATGTACACTGTGTTCATCTTGTAAACAGACAGATCCTTCAATCAAACATACGTCCATTTCAGGCATTTCTTCAGCGAAAGTTCCGTGAATCCATTTATCGACTAAAGTTTGTCCGTATACAATATCAACCATATCAGTTAAAACGGTAGCTAAAATGTCATAATTTTCAGTTAAAGACATTGCATCACCAGTACAACCACTTAAGTGAATGTAACCGATACGAGGTTTTGCGGAAGCAGCTTCAGTTTTAGCAGGAGCTTCTGCTTTAACTTCTTCTTTAACAGGAGCAGCTTCAACTTTTTTTTCTACTTTTGGTTTTTCTGGTTCATCTGAACCGCCAAAAGCTTTTTTCAATTTATCAAACATTATTTTACCCCAATTTCATTTAAAATAATATCTATAGCTTTAGGAATTGCCTTTTCAACGGGTTCTGTTAAACCCATATCGACATCAGGAGTTGGAATTTCGGCAGGTTTGCATCCGACAATTACTACCTCACATTTTTCGGAAATCATTTGAAGAGGTTCTTCAACAGTCATTCCATGAGGGTTGTCATATTTTCCTACCTGCATTATGTTCGGGTCAAATACTTCAACGGTTCCAGGTTCTGCCTGAAACTCAACAACATCCAACACGATTAATTTTTTCCAATCATACTGATCGTATAACGGGAAGAAATTGGAAGGAGCTGCGGTTCCGCCATCAACAAACTGGACATTATCCGGCAATTCGACGCCTTCAAATTTTTCGTGTATATGACTTAGAATATCTTTATTAAAATCGTCTTCGACATATGAAGTTACAACCGGATCATAATAATCCTTAGTATCATTAAAATATTTCTGTAATATATTTATAAGAATAGGACCGAATCCGTCATCTTTAAACAATATGTTTCCACATCCAACCACAATAATATCAGAATTGTAAGGCATTTAATATTTCCTCCAAACTTAGATTCTCACCATTTCATTTTTAAGAATAGATTTGTCTTCATCGTCAACTACCATTACGTGAGTAGCACATGATAAACATGGGTCGTAAGCTCTGATAACATGTGGACCAAACTCGTGGTGGAATCCTTCTGTAGCAGGACCCATTGTTGGAATGTTCCAAGTAGTTGGTACAATTGCTGAGTAGAATGCGGTTTTACCGTCAACAACTTTTGCCATGTGTACATCAGTTCCTCTAGGACCTTCGATGACACCAAATCCAAGTTCGCCAGTTCCTCTTTTATCGTAACTTACATTTGCAGGTGCTGCAGGATCAATTGCGTCTAATGCTTCTAAACAAGCATTGTAGTTTTTCATCATTTCATCTGCACGTGCAACGTGTTGTGCGACTACACCTTTGTCTTTGAAACCTGCGAATTTTTCCATCCTTGCTCTAGGACCGGTTTCAACATTTACGCCTTCCCATAAAGGAATAACTGAACATGCTTTGGTTCCGAGTTCAGGATCATCATACCATGCTTCAGGCAATACTTCGGAGAATTTGTCCATGTCAAATTCGTTGGTACCGTAAGTTGCATCCATTGCCATTAATGGTTGGTTAACTACACCTAAATCGTTAGGTAAACCTGCTTCGAGGACACAGTTTTTGATGAATTCAATGTGTTCTTCGAGTTTTGGTTTGAATGCAGTCATTCTTTCGACTAATCTTTCTTTGGTGAATGGAGTAATGTTTCTTGCCATACCACCGACTCTAATATCAGATGGGTGAATACCTTCACCAGCAATCATTTCAACAACGTATTGAACAGTTTTTCTGACTTCACTTACACTGTTAACTGCATCTGCGAATTTGTCTTCAGGGACAACATCAGGTGCAACTAAGAAGTGGTGAATTGCTGCACTGTTAATACCGTGTGCTGCTGCGACAGCTTTTCTTAACAATTTAGCTGTTTTAGGAATTTCAATACCTAATGCCATATCCATTGCTTCAGCGGAAGCCAAAGTGTGTGGAATTGGACAGACCCCACAGATTCTTTGACATAAAACTGGAGCGGTTTCAGGTGCTTTGTTAAGAACCATCTTCTCTAAACCCCTAACAGGAGTTATACTTAGATACATACCTTTTGTAACAATCCCTTCATCGTCAACTTCCATGACCAATTCGGCATGACCTTCTTGACGAGTTGTAGGAGATATAACTACTCTATCTTTCAAATATGTCACCTTCTTTCGTAATTAAAAAATTTGTTATTTATAAATAACGATATATATATTTCTAAAATAACATTAATAAGTACTACTTTAAAAATTAAATAGTAAAATATATATAATAAAAAATCGGAGCCGAATCCTGCGAGCTTTTTTCAAAAATGACATACAAATTATTACTATAATGAAAAAAAGTAGTAAAAATTTTAGGTAAACCAAAAAAAGATAATGGGATGAAAAATAAAATAAAACAATGAAAAATAAATCAATATGAAAAATAATTTATAACGATGCAAAACCGATTAAAAATCACTAAAAGTAATACTGAGCAATACAAATATCAGAAAAATAATAAAAGTAATAAAAAAGTAATAACATTACTTGATTTCATTTAAAATTGATTCAACGGCTTCCGGTATAGCTTTCTCAACGGCATCGGACAGACCCAACTTTACATCGGGGGTTGAAATTTCACCAGGTTTGCAGCCCACTATGACAACTTCACAGCTTTCAGCCAGCTCATGAAGAGGTTCTTCAACAGACCAGGTATGAACATTTTCATATTTGTCCCTGGGCATCTCATAAGGCGAAAATGTCCTGACAGTACCAGGTTCGGCGTCAAACTCAACGACATCAACAACAATTACCTTTTCCCAGCACTCATCAGGAAGGGAAAATATGAAGTGTGTTGCACCATTGCCCGCATCGATGAATTTTACCTCACCGGTCAAATCAACATCTCTGACTTTAGCTTCAACTTCCTTGAGGACCTCCTTTGAAAATTCATTTTCAATATAGGAAATCACCATCGGATCAAAATCATCCTCAGTTTCATTTTCAAAATATTTCTCCAACAAGTTTACAACAATAGGACCGAACCCGTCATCTTTGAAAAGTATGTTTCCACTTCCAACAACTATGGTTTTAGCATGATAAGGCATTTCCAAAAATCCTCCTATTCCATAATCAATATAGTAAATTATTTATAACATAACTATTAAAATTTGTGTATTAAAAAACATTTAAGTATTTTAATAGACATAAAATTAATCAATTGTTGAAATTTAATTCAATACTTAAAAATATTATATAGGAGGTGCAATTATGGATAAAGCAAATTTAATTATTTCTATTATAATTGTATTATGTATTGCGACAGCAGTTGCAGCTTACGGTATAATAAATAATCAAGATGCAGTATTTTCAGATTTGGCAAGTATGGATTCCGGGTCTGGAAGTAGTGGTAGCGGAGGTATTGGAAATAATACAACCCACACAGGAACATCTACAGGTTCTGGAAGCGGGTCATCTAGTGGTGGAAGCGGATCAAGTTCAGGAACCGGCAGTGGATCAGGAACTGGTGGAGGTTCAGGTTCAGGCTCTGGCGGCGGATCCGGAGGAGGTTCTGGATCAGGAACAGTACACACATCCTCACAAATCAGGTCAATCGCAATGGATCATGTAGAAGTATCCGGATGTTATGCTGGAACTCCAACATATTCAGGTGGATACTGGTATGTTAATATTTATAACAGTACAGACGATACCATCGTAAGCAGTTTTGCTATAAACGATAGAACAGGTCATGTTGACCTTGCGTAAATTGAAAAATTTACCTTTCTATTTTTTTATTTTTATACTAATAAATAACTATATATAATAAGAAAAACAAAATAATTAATTGATGTTTATGAGGGCCCGTAGCCTAGCTGGATAGGGCGTCGGACTTCTAATCCGAAGACCCCGGGTTCAAATCCCGGCGGGTCCGCTTTCATAAAAACTTATTTTTTTATTGGAATATTACTTAACTCTAATTACATTATGGGCTTGTAGCCTAGTCTGGAAGGGCGTAAGACTCCTAATCTTAAGATCGAGGGTTCAAATCCCTCCAAGTCCGTTTTTAAAAATTATCCAAAGTAAGTATTTTAGGACTATTTTTCTCTTTAGCTTCCAAATCAAAATTGATTTCACCATATTTTCCCCCACCGCCAGGAGTGACATCAATCGTATTATTTCTAAATGCTTCAATTGCCTTGGAAACATTCAAATCAATTCGCTCAATATCAGAAATATCGGCATTAATCAATGCATCGATTTCACTTCCAAAAGCATCGACCAATTTCTGCCAGATATTCTGAACTGTCTTTGTCGTGACTCCCTTGCCATAGACTGTTGAAATAAGCTCAGCCAAAGGCATCAAATGAACATAAGGCGGTCTGAAATCAGGACTATGTGGCTCATCAAAATCAGATATTTCAGAAATCCTGTAATCAACACCTTTTTTAATTCTTCCCCCACAACCGCATTTCATTTTAGCTGACTTTGCAATTTCGGGATCAACCAATTTAAAGCATTTGGTACATGCAGTCATGTGATATTTTCCCAAGTTCGGCACAAGACCATAATTTGCTTTGATATCCGAATGTTTTATCGCATGTTTTATTGATGAAAATGAAATATCTTGAAGCTCCATCTGATTAAACTCACGACCCAACCTGTGCGGCCATGGAGAATGGGCATCGGAATTGCTTAAGAAAGTGAAGTCCTTCAGTTCCCCAACAGTATCTGCCATATAAGTGTCTGCTGAAAGACCCAGCTCCACAAAATCGACCTTTTTTTCATAACAGTCGTATATACTGTCAAAAGACTTGTACATTCCTGTCCACGGAGTAAATGCGTGGGCAGGACCAATCAGGCAATCATATTCACGCACAAGCTCCAAGATTTCAGCCCCATTCAAATTAGTTTTAGGCCTTCCATCAACATTCTTGTTTTTTGAGGGCAATTTTTCAGATATTTCACGTGCAATAGTAATATCAGGAATGATAATTAGATGATGAATCTTGTTCTTGCCTTCAATTTCAGTCGTTATGACAAAATCAGCATCATCAGTCGAATAAATTCCCTCGGCCGAATTAACTGTATTTTCTTCAATTATATCCAGCCATTTAGGATGAAGACCATCACCAGTCCCCAAAAGGCTTAAACCCTTAAGTTTGGCTTTAGGAGCAATATTTTTAATCAGCATATCCTTAGATGAAGCCATTGAAAAACAGCTGTGAATATGAAAATCCGCATTAACAAACATGATAATAAATATTAAATTGATTCATTAAAAATTTTTTTAAAATCAGAATATGAAACTCTTGAAGAAGGTTTTTTCAAATCAGTGTTAATGTCATCACTAACTGACTCGTCAAAGTCCTTTAAAAATAGATTAACCCTGCGAATTAAATCAATGATTTCTTCACGAGTAGTCGGATAAGCCAGCCTTAGAACAGGGATGTCTATTTGGCTTACAATACTGGCGGCAAGTGAATGTGCATTATTGCATCCGTTGCCGCAAAATAAAATAAGTTCATTTAAAACATCATACATAGGATTATATTTTGGTGGCCTTTGACCTAAAATAATGGCAGCATCTGTCTTATCCAACAAGGGAGCCAAAAGGGAAATACGTCCCCTGACGCCAGAGGGAGTTTCGCTGGACAGATTTACCCTAAAATCAGGATTTAAATTAAGTTCATTATCATATTTTGAAAAATTAGTCGGAGACAAATAAGTATGTCCATTCTTTTCAATCAACGGCACTATTATCATAGCGCCATCCGGAATAACTATAACATTCATGTAAAAAAAATAAAAATTGGATAATTATCCAATATATCTTAAGTCATCTGCATTGCCCGCATTGGCTCGATTAATCAGGTCTTGTTCCATTTGCTGAGCTTTAGCCAACATCTGTCTAGTTTCTTCAGCCCTTTCATCAAGTTTTTCTGTATTAATCTCAAAATTAAGCAATTCAGCTAATTTTAATAAGACGCCTTCAGCAGATTCTGCATCAATGAAATAACCTGGGGTTTCACCCAATAAACATGCCCCATATATCTGCCTGCGCATTCCTAAACCTAAAAACAGTCCTGAAGCACCGACGATTCCGCCGTCATTGGATCTCATTTCAACTCCAATTTCTTTTAAAAGTTCGACATGGGCTTCATCACTGGCCGCTCCAAGAACTCTTGGGTTTTCAACAGGCTGACCTGTAGGCACGCCACCTAAAGTGAAAATTCTGGAAATTCCATAAGGTTCTAAAAAGTCTAGGATTTCACTGCAAACAACATATTGGCCATCCGGAGATAAAGATTGGGTATTTCCGCCAATTATTATGATATCAACATTATCTTCTCCCAAATCACGAATGTAATACAGTTCATTGACCATATTCTCAATGATTCCGCCTTCACCGACCAAAACCTGTGGCGGGAAAGTTGGAGAATAGATTTCTGCAAATTTAGTTGCTTCAAGCTCGTCAATCATATGGTCTGCAACCAATTTACCTACATGACCAACGCCAGGTAAGGCTTCAATAAAAATAGGATTATCTAATTCTACTTCCTCTAAAATATTAATTTCAGCAGCTTTCATTTTTACTCCTTAATTCTTTTTTTAATATACGACGATACTTTCCGTATTTATCTTCAATAGAAAATTTTGGAGGATAAATAACTTTAAGTTCGCCTTTACATTTAGGGCATTTATCCTCTAAAGTATAAATTCCACATTCTGGACATTTATGCATTTTCATACTCATAAGAATCTAATCATCTAATTCTCTTAAAAATGAACCGTTTCCATCAGATTCTTCAACAACAGCAATACATCTATCAGCAGCTGCCTTATGTGCCTTTTCAGCAAGAATATAATCTGTGGATATAACAGTAATTCTGTATCTTGGAGCACCAACACA
>NZ_JAZUMY010000067.1:0-4388 GCF_045603845.1 Methanobrevibacter sp. | reverse complement strand
CTGCACACAATCGCCAAACAAAGACATCAAAAATCCAACAACGATCAGAAACAAGAAAAAACAAAGAAAATTCAACATCAACTACAAACCAACATAAAAACCAGAAAAAACATGAAATCAAAACTTAAGTTGACGACATTGCAAAAAATTTCAAATCAACAAAGTTTTTGAAAGAGTCTAACATTAACGATTCAATATTTGGATTTTATTTTCCCATACGCTTTGATATATATGCAAGCTTTGAGAAAAAATCAACATTAACATTACTCTCCGTTAATGTGAAATATGATTCAAATAATTAAAAATAGAAATCAACTTTTGATTTAATCGGCATTAACATTGACGATAGCAAAACTGGATTCAGCATTAACATTACCTGTCGTTAATGTGAAAAATGAAGAAATTAATTCTTATAATGTTTGTAGTGAATGTTTGCCTAACAAATATCGTTTTCAAACATAATTCTATTATTAAGAAGGTTTTTAATTTATGAGGGTGATGGTTGATTAAGTTTAAAATTTTTTTTCTAAATCTTCTGCTACTATTTTGGCAACATATTCTCCTGAAAGAAGCATTCCTCCAAAAATAGGTCCCATACGCTGTGATCCATGAACTGCATTGGCAGCCATACCGGTTACGTATAATCCCGGATATACTTCGTTTACGTTATCAAGAATTTTGCCTTCTGCACGGTCAGCCCACATGGATTTTTCACCCATAATCTTTCCAGTTTTTGTGTTTAATGGGGCCTCCATTTTGTTTTGGACTATTTTGATTATTTCTAAGGGGTGTCCTGTTGCATCAATTACTGCTTTAGATCTGATAGTTAGTGGGTCTATATGCAGACCACTCATTTCAACTGAACTCCAGTTGAGCACAACTCCGTTTATTCCATTTTCACGTACCATCAAATCTTCAATTGACATGAGATTAAATATTTTAAGTCCCGCTTGAGTAGCTTTAGATGTAAGTGTTGAAGTGCACTCTATGGAATCAGCAGTATAGTAATTGTCCTGATATTTCTTGTAGTTGATTCCAAATTCATCAAGGATTCTGCAGCCTTCCTCTTGGACAACGACTTTGTTAAACATCATTCCACCTCCCCACATTCCTCCTCCAATGGAGAGTTTTCTTTCAAACAATGCTACTTTATAACCTGCTTTAGCAAGATAATAACCTGCTGTAATTCCGGATGGTCCCCCACCACCAATAGCTACATCAATATCAGTGTAGTCTAAAAAGTCGTTCATGAATTCTTCTATAATTGCTCTTGAAACAATAATGTCGTCTAATTTTTCCACTTTATCACCTTGTAATTCCATTTTAAGTTTTGAACATTTTCCAAACAAACATACATTTCAGACAAGATTAGCCTTAACTAATTACTCCACTTTCTGGACAAATCTTTATCATTGAACACTGTTTTTTCTTGGCATTCAGTTACTTCACTTATATTTTCCTTGAAAGATTTCAAGCAATAATCTTTTTTCGGACTGAAGTTGTCACAGTTCAAGTGAATGTTTTCTTTGCAGTTATCGCAGTTTGTGTCTGTGCCTGTTTTGTTTTTACAGTATAATTCATTGTTTTCAGTGAAACGATATTCACAATCTTTAAACACTATGTTATCCATTATTTTTACCTCTTAAAATGCGTTTTGAATAATTCTCAGGGAAATCTTCATTTCAAACACATATTATATTTTTCTTCTTTTACTTAATTAACTTATGTTTAAGATGAATTTATTGTGAAGGCATTTACGATGATAACCACAGGATTCAACATTAACATTAACATTTGCAAATTTAAAACTTGTTTCCCCTTACACTGCGATATATATGCAAGCTTGAGATTAAAACAAGATTAACAATGCTCGTTGTTAATGTGAAATAGCTTTCAGGAAAATGAAAGTAAAAAGTAGCTATTGTAAAAAAAGAAAGGTGGATGATTATTTCATCCAGCGTTTTAGTTGTGGAAACATTTCTTCACACATTTTTCTTGCTTCCTCTTCACTCATGCCAGTAGCTTCAGCAGCTTTTGGAGCAGAATAGTCAATCATCTCTTCCATTGAAGTGTCAGTACTGAACTCACCATTTTGATAGCAGTAACTACAGTAATCTTCACTTTTAGATCCGTCTTTTTCAGTTCCAAAGTCCTTGTCGCTCATTGGCATTGCGCAGGATTGACAAAATTTCATGTTTTGATAGTTCATAATAAAACCTCAGAAGTTATATTCTGCACGATTTGTATATAAAGTTTAAGTGAGCATTTGGTAACTAAATGAAAAGTTTAACATTAACGATTGAGAATTTTAAAATTGTTTTCATTAATAACTTGTTCATATGAAACCATAGATAAATAAATTTACTTTTAATTTAAATAAGATGAACATCTGATAATTAAAATATCAAAAATATTTTACTTGTGAGTTCATATGGTTAATTCAAGATTATTAAAAATACTATTCCCAATTGATATTAAAAGTTTAACAATTAGGGAAAGAATATACCACATACTGATTTTTACTGTTCCTCTTCTATTGTTCGCTATAATCACGCCCGGTGGTTGGTTTACAATAGTATTATGGGGATTATATGTTGTTTTGTTTGCTCCTTGGTGGTACTGCATGTTAACTTATGAAAAACTTGAGAAAAAATATAAACTTGACTCCGACATCAGATTTGGAAATACATATGAATTCTTTTCTAAGTTTTTGGCTTCATTCGCTCCGGGAATAATGCTTGCAGCAATAACAATTTCATATATAATGAATGAAGTCTTTTTAGGGTTTGTCATTTCCTTTGCTTTCATTATTCCATCATTGGCATTATATTTCAGAGATGATGTTTTCAATGATGAAAGTTGCATTGAAGGTGAAGATATTATTTTAGGTTATACTCCAGCATGGTATGGATTATTGAGCGCAGCTATAGGGCTTTTTGGTTATATCAATGCATTTAAATTGAATAATCCAACACTAGCAATCAGTTTAATTATATTAACTTTGATTTTTCAAATACTTGCTATTGCACCAGACAAACTTAATAAAGTCTTATTTTTTGAAGTTAGGCGAATAAGTGGATGTTTACTGCTTCTTTTTTCATTAGGCGCAATATTTTTATTAATATGTTCCATGATAATAGGACATCCTGTTATTAACTTAAATAACATTGATTTATCTTTTGAAGGTATTGTAAGAAAAGCTATTACTTGGGGTACTGGAATTATTATAGCAATACTTTTTGTACGCAAAATAAAAAGCATGGGAAAATAAAAAAATTTAGAAAATTTTGAATCAAATCCTCTTGCCATACCCATGTTATAAGCGAGCCAATTCGCCCAGGCTGACCCCATGCCGGAGCGTAAGCGGAGGCGTGTGTGGGGAGGCCTGGGTGTATAGAATTGGCGAGCAATACTATAGGGAGGAACCGGCCCTTGCCGGTCGGTTCCGTAGGTTCTATTAATGAAGGAAAAACAATTTATAAGATAAGTTAATCATAATGTGCAGTCCGAGCAAAGCGAGGACTGGACGCCTTGAGCGATAGCGAAAGGCCATACTATAGACCATGACAATAATAGTTTTGTCAAGGTTCGAGGAACAGGGGGCTTGTCCCCTGTTCCGATTTTATGGATTTGAAGAAATTTAGTTTGTCAGATTTAAGAACCGACCCTTGCCGGTCGGTTCGAGGTCTAAATGAAATCATATGAAAATTATCTTGCATTGCGCTATCATGGGTAATCTAAAGGGGGGCTTGTCCCCCCTTAGTTTAGGCATTAAGGGTATCAATGCAAGATATCGATGTAAATTTAATAGGAGAGGTAGAAAGAGTAAACACCTCTCCCTCAATTCGTTAAAGAGTGATTCAATTGAAAATGTAGCTCCAGTGTCCAAGTAACTAAAAACACTATCATAGCTAAATTCTAGTTCTATTGAATCCCATATCCTTTAAGATTTTATTATACTCTTCACGAGTAGTGAAAGAAGGTTTATCCTCATCAGAGTCACTTCCAGTTGAGCCTGTCTCACCAGTATCTCCTGAGTTTCCGGGATTTCTCCCGCCGGGTGTTGAGCCATCATTACTAGCTTCAATTTTAATTCTTCTCTCAGCCAGTTTTTCCATATGTTCCATATCAACATCACCGGATAATAGCTTATCTATTATCTCCTTATCCTGAGCATTCTCATTATAGTTAAAGTTGTACTTAGCCTCGTACTCTTTAATTTTCCTTTCGTTTTCAGCTTTTCTGAGTTCAGATAATTCTTTTAGAATATCATCTTTACTGTCAATGAATTCCTTATTCTCTTCAATAGCTTTTTTAATCTCGTCGTACTTTTTAGATTCTTCTTTAAGATTATTTATTTCATCCTGAAGCTTTCCAATCTCAGCGTC
>NZ_JAZUMY010000066.1:0-49347 GCF_045603845.1 Methanobrevibacter sp. | reverse complement strand
AACTGGGATTGAACATTCCACGGTACCTATTATTATTATTCTTGAGTAACGTAGACCCAATTGGTCTTTGTCTATTAAACTAGTGGATTTCCAGAAAATTCTAGAAAATCCACGGCTTCTACAAGCCGTGGTAGTTTAATTTTTAATAGTTACAGATATATTTCCATTCAATGCAATTATCAGCAAGATGGTTTCAAATATTATTAACAAGCACAAAATCCCTGTAAAATCAAGATACTTTACAATATATTCTGCAACCAGTTTCAATGCATAGTAAATCAATATTACATCAATTGCAATTGTACTTATTTCTAAAAGTTTATCATAATCTATTTTAAGCCTCCTTTATTTTAATTTATGAAATTTGTTTAATTCAAAATTACTTATTACAATAATCACAGCTATTTAGCCTTCAAGACTTTCATCACCATTCCACTCCCAATATTCACATAATTTACCTTCGCATTGTGGATGATTATGCGATTTGAAATTACAGTTATCACAACACCTATTTTCTATTCTTGATTCCTTTCTTTTGAAAACCAGACAGGAATTCCTATGATCACGAATATTATCTTTATTATCTATCCTAGAACAGTTGTTATCCCAGCAAGACTCATCAATTTCAATTTCAAAAAGTGCATTTCGGATTTTCGAATCCATCTCTTTAGATTCACCATGATGGGTCAAATCAAAAGCAATATTGCCATCCAATATATCTGACAGGCAATATAATCCATAATCATCTTCCATTATCTTTTTGAAATTATTTTTATAATCAAACCAGAAAATATTTACAATATTGAACTCGTAAGGAAAACAAATATTGAAGTCATCATTTATATGCTTTTTACAAGCTTTTTGATAAGCTTTAACAATAATATCTTCAAATTCCTCCTGACTATACTTTTCAGACGAATAGAAAGTAGTTTTATAGGACTCTTCAAATCCTTCAGCAGATATTCTGTAAAAATACATGAGATTAGCTCCTATTTTTCAATGATGAAATCATATTTTCCATTTAACAGGTCGTCCACTTGGCTTTGGCTTAATTTGAATTCTCCATTCTCTGTGTCAATTACTTTGAATGGCGCATCAAGCGAAAATTCCTTAAATGTTCCTAAAACCTTTTTCGTATCTTCATGAACTAACTTGAAAGGTTTTTTGGAGATAATTTTCATGAAATTTAAATCATTGCATGCACGATATGGCTGTACATCCATATAGCATTCATAATTTTCATCAACTGATGGAATACTCACATCATCATTTTCCTTCCAAAAATTCAAGACTTTAAGCAAGCTCCTACTTTTTTCACCTGATTCATATAATTCATTTATAAAATCATCAACGGATAATTCCAAATCAACATAGCTAATCCTTTCAACATTCTCTTCGCTGGAAAACGTTAAAAACAAAGGATAGCCGGTTAAACTAATTATATATCGATTACATAATTCAATGACATATCCACCGCAATATTTTGGAGTCAGAAAGAGACCTACAGTTCCAGGCCCGTAATAAATCAGGATTGGATTGATGATATAAACACTAAAATTGTCTTCGGGCACTTTATCAATCCAATTATTTATTTCCTCCCAATTGTGAAAGTATGGAAATGTGACGATTCCGGTTACAGTATCTGAGCCATTAATTTTGCTTACATCAGAACGCAATTGCATTGAAGAAGTATGATCAAATGAAAAAGAAGTTAATTCACCAATGCATCCGTATTCATTTTTATCTGTAAGTAAACTGGAATAAGCGGGACTGAATATCAGTTTGAATATGAACGGATCATCTTGAAATAGATTATTTAATTTCTTATGTATTCCTACCCATTTGTAGAATATTGACCATTTCTCCAAATCAAAAATACTCCTTGATTCCCCATATAATAAATGATAATATTCCTTTTCGTTGATTTTATAATTTTCTCTGAGCAACTTTTCCTTTCTTGACATTTTATCACAAATGAATTTTAATACTAAAAATTAATGCTGATAAATCAGATGTCAACAAATTTATTTTTGACGAATTGTCTTTAATTTGAATAAATTCGGTGATGATTAATTTTTAGTTAATAATAAGTATTGTACTCATTATATTTAAGTTTTATCGAATTGTCGTGACTTATTAAAATTGTTCTGACCCATAAAAATTGTTCTGAGAATAACATAGTATTTATACTTAACTATTTTCATAATAGAAAAAAATTGTATCCAAAAAACTTACCAATCACAAAAAGTTTTTAAAATAAGAAATATAAACTCTTAATAACAAATCTCAGGTGACATATTATGGATTTAGGAAAATTGGTTTCAAATTCATTCAAATATCCATTCAGAAATATTAAAAAACTGCCGGTAATCTGTATCCTATTCATTCTAATAGCTATCATTCCAATCGGCATGATATCAGACAATAAATATATTACAACAATAGGAGTGATTGCATTTTTCCTATTCATAATGCTTGTGCCTGGATATTTTCTCTCCATCGTTAAAGTGGGTTCAAACCAGTCAGCAATGCTTCCGTCATTCAATATTGTAAACAACATTTACGATTCCATTAGGGTGCTTCTTTTAAGGATTGTCTACATGATCGTCCCTGCGGCTGTATTTTACATTGCCCTAACCACATTAGGCCCGACAAGCAGAGAATTGCTTTTCAATTTCAGAATACCTGAATTTTTAGCAACAGTCGGTCTGGTTTTGGTGCTGCTCTTAATCGTATATCTGGTATTTGAATTCCTGCTGTTTTTTGCAAAAGCCAGATTAGCTTACCTTAATAGCCTGAAAGAAGCATTAAAGATCAATGAAGTAATAGGGGATATCAGAAATATCGGTATTGTAAACATAATCAAATGGCTGATAGTTATGGCAGTACTTTTGAATGCAGTCACTTTTGTCACATCTTTTGTGGTTTCCATTCCCTATGTCGGATTTCTGATATACATCTGCATCGTTATTCCGGTAATTGAAAGCATAGCCAATTATTCTTTAGGTTTGTTGTATTCTAATATAGCTAGAAATTATGGTAATTTGGATTTTAATCAATTTGATGAAATAGAATCTATGTGATAGAATTAATATGAGACAAACTCCTTCATAATTAACTCTTTTTTATATGCTTGTAAATGGATATTCTCCTTTTTCAGTATATTCTGACTGTAACCATTTAGCTAATAATGGTTCAGTGAATGAATATAATTTATTACCTGTTTTATTGATTAAAGATAAATTTTCCAATTCACGTAAATTTGGACTTAATGAACCTGACTTTACATTTAAACTTTTTGCTATATCAATACGTCTTGCAGGTCCGTTTAATAGTGAAATTAGAATTAATTTATTTTTATAGCTTAATTCATACCAAATATTTACTAAATTAGAGGAAATCTGATAAATGGATTCATTAAATTCTCTTGTTATTGAATCAGAAGTAAATTCAATATTTTCAGGTAAAATCTTAGCAAAATTATTTATATATGCCGGAATTCCTAAAGTATTCTCATAAAATCTATTAAAACCACCATCAGTAAATTTTAATCCTGGTTTTTTTTCATTTAAATACTGTTTAACAGTTGTTTTTGAAAATGTAGATAAATGGAATGAAATCATTCTGCCGCCAAAAACCCCATTATGGCCTGAAATTTCAGAAATTAATGTGTCATTTAAACTCATGGAACCTGTAAAAACATATGCAATATTTCGTTGATTTTGAATATAACTTCTAATATTCCACAAAAATGATTCTTTATAATCATCTAACTCTTTTATTAACTGAAATTCATCAATCAAGATAATGATTCCTTTTAATTGGTCGGAATGATTATTATAAATTTTTTCTGGAAATGTTAAAACATATTCCATTAAATCTTCTTTATTTATTTCACTTTTAAAAATTGGAATAGGAATTCCATTTACTTCTTGAAATTCTTTGAAATGAAAATTATTTGTTTTAAAATATTTTTTTAATTTTTCTCCAATATTTATTAATTTATTGTTATTACAGCTTATTAATGTTTTTTTAAAATAAAATTGCATTAATCCTTCAATAGTCATATTTTTTCTTCTAAAACATTCTGCTTGGGAAAAATTGATATATATAACTAAAAAACCATATTCTTCTAATTCTTTTTGAATTTTTTTGATGAAAACAGTTTTTCCAATACCTCTATTTCCGGTTAATAATATGTTTGGTGGTGTTTCATTTTCAGTAGTTAATAACATTTGTTTTAAATGAGTTAATTCAATTGATCTATTATAGAATTGATTATCGTCTAAATTTTCATTATTTCCCCAAGGTATATTATTCATTTAATCACCTAATATTTTTTGATTACATAATATAATTTAATTACATATAATATATAATATTTTTTTGATTATATAATCTAAATTTAATATTATTTAATCATATTATTCTGAATTGAAAAATTGTTCTGAATGAAATACAAAATTTTTGGATGTAAAAATTTTAAAACTTAAGTAATATAAATTAATTCATGTGCATTATAGCTAGTTTTGACTGTAAATTTAAGACAAACAAGGAAAATATTGAAAAGACCTTTCAGCATTATGGGCTTCGGAAGATTCAAAGTTCATTATATGTAGGGAGTTTGGAAAATAATGAAAGAAAAGAGTTGAGCGAAAATATATCAAAAATCATTAAGGATTATGATAACGTTTTGATTATACCTCTCTGTCAAAATTGTTATTCAAAAAAGGAAAGCAGCGGAAGAAAAATTATTTTTCAGGAAGAATTGTACAAGGTGTTTTGAATGAAAATTGTAATTGACGGGTATAACAAATCCATCCACAAAAAAGATAACCAATTGGTTATACATGAAAAAGATGAAATCCTGGATTCAATTAAGGCTTCAGCAATTAGTGACATAACCATCATTGGAAAAGGTTATGTTACCTTTGATGCGCTAAATTTAATGGCTGAGAATAACATTAAACTGATATCAATAAATCCAAGAGGAGAGCTGACATATACATTAGAATCTCCTGACTGGAGAAATGTTTCATTGAAAAAACAGCAATATAAATTATCTGAAAATAAAATTGGAGTTGAATTAAGCCGTGAACTAATCAAATCCAAAATTAAAAACCAAAAAGGAGTATTAAAAACATTAAATAAGAATAAACAGCTGAAAAGAGTTGCAAATGCACGTCTAAAAATGGATGAATATGTAAAGCAACTGGATAATTTGAATTTAAATAATAATAACATCAAAATGCAGATAATGGGAATAGAAGGAAAATCATCAAATGACTACTGGAATAGCGTGAAATATTTCATTCCAAAAGAACTAGGATTTGATGCAAGAACAAAAAAGCCTACCGACCTATTAAATTCCATGCTGAACTACGGATATGCAATTCTTGCATCCGAAATAACAAAAAGCATATTGCTAAATGGACTGGATCCCTACTGCGGATTCCTGCATTATGACATGACTAACAGGACAAGTCTGACTTTTGATTTGATAGAGCCATTCAGACAGCAGATTGTTGACAAAAGTGTAATCAGCCTAATTAATAGGAAGCAGGTGAAAATAGATGATTTGGACAAAAGAAATAATCTCCTGAAATTAGAAGCAAGAAAATTAATTGTAAGAAAAATACTAGATAAAATCTATTCTACAATAACATATAACGGCAAAACAATGAGTTATGCCGAAATCATTGATTATCAGACTAAAAATCTTGTAAATACATTAATTGATGATGTCGAATTTAATGGATTTTACCTGACATGGTAGGGAAAACTAGGTTAAATTTTAGTGAAAAAATAATGTCCCTGAAATTAATTGAAAACATCCCCTAAACTGAATTTTTTTGTATTGGTTTAGGGGAAACCTACCCATAAAATTTAGCTGAAAAATGATGTCCCCATAAAAATTTTTAAAGGAGAACAAATAGATGTTTAAATAGTAAAAATAAGAAAAATTATTTAGTGTTTGAAACGAATGTTTTCCACTGAAATATACTAAACTTTGTTCAAGTAATTCTCTAATGTTTTGTTTAATAGGAACTTTTAAACCAACTTTATCTGCATAACTTAAGAATTTTATTAAGATACTAAGTTCTTTTACGCATTGAAATTCTCCCCAGGATGTTGCATAATCTTTGGACTTATCCTTAATTAATTTTTTATGTTTATTCAGTTTGGAACGAATGTTTTCCACTGAAATATACTAAACAACCACCAGGCTTGTTGGTTACTGGATACATGGATTACTCCTTTTTCATTTTTGTGTTTGTGGAGTATTTCTTCGATTTTGTATAATCCATTAACGTTTTTCCAGTTTCCTCTTTTCATGTTCCCCACATAATCTCTGATGATTGGTCTGTTCTTTTTGGGGAATGGTGATTTTACATATATGTAATATGTTTCATCGGGATTGATTCCTATCCAGTAGCAGAATTTGTCTTTGTTTCCTAATGTTCCTGTCATGAATAGTGTTTGAAACGAATGTTTTCCACTGAAATATACTAAACTTAATTATCCCACATTATTTTTAATTTTTTAACCTAAAAAAAGAGGAATTATTCCCTTTTAATAGTGGAAAGGAAAAATCGAAGGCGAAAAAAAATTAATCCACAGAGAATAATTCACTAGATTTTTAGGTACCAGAGAGTAAAAAAATGGTTTTTTTATACAAAGACGCTGTTTTAGGTTTCTGAAAGAATTTGTAAAAGAACGGATTTGTTGTCCCAGTTTACTCTGGGGGACAAAGCAAAAAAAAGACAATGTGTCTATCATTTTTTATTCTACAATTTGTGTAAGAGACCACTCTTTACTTGTAGAATATTGTTTTTTTTGGTGGAACAGGGAATCGAACCCCGCCAAGATTATTTCCACCATATGATTATATTACAAAATTAACAAAAATAACATGAAAAAAAATAATCCAATACAAAAAGAGTTAATCTAAGAAATCATCTTCATAGGACCGCTCATCAACAACCCTTAAATTTCCTGTTGGTAAATAATATGGATTGCGTTCCATAATTTCAGAAATAATCTTATTAAATTTATCATATAAAGTTATTTTCATGAATTTAGCCGTGAATCTACCACAATTTTCATTTTTCTCTTTAGGTGTAGACCAATAATCAATTTTTGCAACCATATCATTTTCAAAATGAACATATTTTTCAAATTCATTCCCTAGTAGAAGACCTTTCTCATAAAATTGTTGTTGGTCCTCTTCTGAAATAAAATCTGGATTTTCTTCTATAACTTGTGAAATAACATTTTGATTTCTATCTAGTAACCGAGATCTCCGATACAATGAAGAACATCTAGTAAAACCAAAAATAAACGGATCTTTAAAAGAATCATCTTTTAACCCATAATCAATTAAAATTTGCATTTTATTTGGTAGAATAAATAACTCTTCAGAAGGATCATCAACATAAATAATGGACATATATATTACCCCAATATTGTTAATAAATTATGTTCATAATTGTAATTATATTTATTAAAAATATCATTTATAAATTTTGCTTTTGCTGGAAATAATTGAAATAATCTTTTAGGATTAAAGAAATAATCTACTACACATTCTGTTTGAAACGAATGTTTTCCACTGAAATATTCAAAACGAAACATAACATCCATTTTTAACATTAACGATTGGGTTCAGCTATCCAAAACTTATTTTCCGACTCCCTTACATATATATCACAGTTTAAAATCAGATTAGCCATTAGAAACCATCAGCAATACCTAATCAATTAAAAAAAGTTTAAAGGAGCTGAAAAGCCTCCAATCATGCATGCATTGCCAATTGTCCAAAGTATGCATAGAAATCAATAAGCAAATGAACAATATATGAGACAAGAACATTTTTAGTCTTCATATATGCGTACAAATCGAATATTGATCCCAAACCTTGAATCAACAATATCTGCAGGAGCCTTCCATAAGATCCCATATGTGAAACACCAAATATGAACAATGTAAAAATAATGCCCAACCAGACAGCCAGATTACGGTTATTGGTGAATTTATAGACAAGATACATTGCAATTAACAAAAGGAATACCTTGAAGAATTCTTCACCAATCAATTGGACAAATGTGGCGATGATAAACACCACACTGAAAGTTGAAGGAAGTGCTGAATCAGCTGCGGCATGATACCCCATAAAATAGAAAACCATAGCCATTAGTGTGGCATAAATAAGATATCCTACAGTACATAAAATAATGGTCTTTAAATCAATAAGTCCCAATTTTTTGAAAAACAGACCATAATTGCCTTTACAGATATAAAGTGCAGGACCGAGCATTATCCCAAAGTAGAATACATATGAATATGGTTGAGGAATCGCATGCGTATAAGCTACTGCTGCAAAAAGAATTACTACAATTGCTAAAATCACCCATTCAGCACTGGACAATTTTGGTATATCATTATAGAATGGAAAATCAGTTCCATTCTCCAAAAATTCAAATTTTTCTTTAAGATTAAATATATTAACTACCTCCTATATAGGTACTTAAAATTTTATCAAAGAATATTTATATATATTCTCTTTTGCACTCGAAAAAAAAAGTTTAAGGCTTTTAAATAAACTATTAACATTAACACCAACTTAACTATTAAAAACTTATTTTCCGAAACCATTCATATATATCGCAGTGTAAAATCCAAATTCAATTCCAGAATCACTGCCGTTAATGTTAATGTCCTTTGATTTAATTAAAAGAGTAAGTGTAGCTATTGATTTTTATTAACAGTGCCATTGATTATTTTGTAGCTTTGAAAAATAGTTATTTATGAATCCAGATAAATTTTTAATCCGAGATCTGTTAGATAGTATACCCTTCCAGTTTTAGCTTCAGAATCCATGCATTCTAAAATATTCTTTTCTCTTAAATCAACTAGTACTCTTGATGTTAAACTGAATCTTGCATCCATTTCTTCTCTAATGTCTGATGGAGTTTGAAACAAATGTTTCCTACTGAAATATTCAAAACAACCTAATCATTTTTATTCATTGCATTTTCTGTAATTCTTACTGCGCCTGCACAGTGAATACGAACAACAGGATGCTCGTCATTATCAGCAATATATTGTAACTTCTCGAGGTAAGGTTTCACGCATTCAGGTTTTCTTTTTCCCATTACCCGAAACATTTCAGGCGATTCTATTCTGACCTTTTCGTAGGAATCATCAATCATTTCATAAAAAATAGCTAATCTGTCACAGAAAAGTTCCGGAGCGTTTGTCGCTATATTTTCACAGGCCCAGACAAATGCAAGGCGGACTTTGCCATTCTCATCATTTCTTGTGTTCATCAATTCATCAAAATAAGGGATAATTAAATCCTTGTTGGCCCTTCCTATTCTTCCAAGTGCATTGAGAGATCTTTCCCGGAGCTTTGCATCATCATCTTTAATAAAAGAGGCAATCTGTGCAACATATGATTCAATTTCTTGAGGATATTTCAGTCCCATTTCGCCCAGAATCCATAATGCCTTGGCATTGACTTTTACTGGGTAGTCCTCATCAAGCTTTGCTGCAACTTTATCAATATTTTCTTTCCAGTTTCCGGTGTCTTTTTGAATTTTTCTTAATTCATCAAGGGTTTTTTCAGGCATTTTCATCAGTTAATCTATGGTGTGTTCCATTTCTGTTGGGAAAATCAGCTTGTATCCTGTTCCTTTTTCCTGTTCAATCAGGCTGATTTTTCCTCCAAGCTGTTTTGTAAGGCTTTTGATTATTTCACATCCAAGATTTCTGGTAATATTGTCCAAATCCTTTAAGCCGACACCATTGTCCTTTATAATCAGTTCGGCCATATTATTGTCTAAACTTCGTACTGTTTTAGTTATCTTATTGTCTTTTGATGCATCGGGAAATGCATGCTTGACTGCATTCATGGTTATCTCATCAATAATTAAAAGTAATGGGGTGATAACTTCAAGTGACAGGTTCAAATCTTCATCCACATATGTATCAAATTCAATTGGGTTGATTGAATCAACAACATCCATTGTCTGTCTGTCATGGTCAAGGACATAATCCTTAAGGTTGATATTCTTGAAATCCTTTGAATTATATGTCTTTTCATGAAGCAGCGCAAGTGAAGAAAGACGTGTCTGCATATGCTCAATTATCAAATCAGGATTGTCTTTATATGCTCTTTTTTCAAGGTTTAAAAAACTGTTTAGAACCTGCAGATTATTTTTTACCCTATGGTGAACTTCCTTAATTAATATCAGCCTGTTGTCATTGGATAAAATCAGTTGCTCATAATTTTCTTTCTCTTCGGTGATATCCGTTAGAAAACCTATACTGTGTATGGCATTGCCATATTCAAAGCGTTCAATATACAAATCAACGACCTTTCTGTTATCAGAATCACCGTCAATATAATAGCTGAACGTTTCATCAAACTTATTGATTTCACCGTTAATCAGTCTGTTCAGTCGTCTGACTGCGCTTTTTTCAACAATATTGTCTAAAATTTCTCTGGAATGATAATATTTGCCGGGATCTATTTCTATCAGATTATAGAAACCTTTGGAGAACTTGAATTGCTTTGCATTTAAAGGCTCGACCATAAGAGCCAGCTTTTTACTGTTTTTAAAACCGTTCAAAAGAAAATCAACAGGCTTTGTAAGCTCATCATCGGAATAGTTTGTAATGTCGTTTATAAGGCCCTGGCGAATGACGATTCCGCTTTCATCAAAGTAGGAATAGATATTAAGATGTATTGTTTTCAGGATTCCGTTGTCCGTTCTGATGCGGATGATTTCCTCAAATTGGGCAGTCTCCTTATTGCATATATCAAAAATTTTGTTGACAATATGCTTGTCCTCAGGTATTACCAAATCAAAGACTATATTGTAGAAATCATCAGATTCCTCTTTTGCACGGTTTATGATATTGAATATTCCCTGTGACCAGGTGTATTTTCCGTCGATGTTATAATAGCTGCCCGTCTGTGAAAAGTTCTCTATTATGTCTGATTTGTCCTCATCGAAATCCCTGTATTCCAGATCCACACGGCTTGAGATTCTCGTGTCTATGTTATTGCTCGTTACGAAAATCCTTCCGTTGTCAAAAAGAAATTTAGCCTGGCTTAGCTTCGCCAGCTTGTTTTTGTTATAGTAGACAAACCTTATTTTTTTAACCTGATGATTGTGGTAGACTTCAAGTAGCTCATCATGAATTATTTCATAAAATCCCGGTGAGAGCTTGCTTAAAAGCCTTCCTTTTACGTCATTCGGCGTGCAGTTGTATTTTCCGAGAGTAAAATCACCTACCTTTTCAATAATGAAATCGTTGCCATCATCATAGGGAAGCAGGCAGTGGATTTCAACGGGAATATTGTTCATAAGCACCGGAAGCGGAAGGTCGCCAACCTCAAACTCCCTGGGTGTCGGTCTGTAAAAGTTTTTCTGACTTGCGTTAAAAATACGAATTTCATCAATGCCTTCCAAATGTCTGTATTCTTTTTCCACTCTCATTATAACACCATAATACATTAATAATATATGGCATTAATTTTATTTAAATTTGATTCAAAAATCGAACAGGGTTTTCTGAGTAATCCTTTTAATCTTCAAATCATCGTTTCCATAGAACTTTTTTTCTAAATCACCAATGATTTTTGAAGGATCTTTGAGATTGAGAAGGTCTTTGAGAGATCTGTATCCTTCATATTTCGGCACGATTATTCTTTCAAAATTAAATGAATCCCAAACCACAAAATAAGTGGATATTATGGTGTTTTTAGTTAATTTATCATTTAAAAACATTAGATTGTCATAAGTGGTGGCGTTAATACCTGTATGTTTTTTCAAGTCATTAATCTTCCAGATAGGATTTAAATCCATACAGTAATTAATTAAAGTATATTCAAGCATTTTTCCATACTTTTCTTTTTTGGAGAAATGCTCTGCCATAATCCGGTTATTTAAAATGAATGAGTCATGATTTTTATCTTCAGCGGATTTATTAATATGCAATTTAATGAATTCGACAGGTATCCTTTCCTCTTTTTTCCTGTAGTTGTCCATGTAGAACTCGTTGAACTCGTCAAAATAGTAATTATCCGAGAGGTAGTCTGTAAAAATGTCCATTCTTCTTTTCTTGTTTTTATAAAATACTTTGGATTTTGAGGACAGGTAATAGTTATTTCCAATCAGACAGTTCTTTAATATCCTTTCCTCTATTTTCTGCCTTTTACCTGATGTTTTAAGACCATGCTTTTTGAGAATCTTTTTTAAGGCCTTGGTATTATACTGTTTTAACTGTGATGAAAGCTCATCTTTATCAGTCTTATTCATCAGATATTTGTTTTCAACAAGATAATCCAAAAGATAATCCTTTGATAATGAGTATTCATAAGCAACACTGTTAATGGCGCCTTCAATACTGACATCTCTTTTATATAGAAGATAAATGAAATCAAAAGTATACTGCATCTGTGAAATATGATAATCCTTAGGGACTTTTTTTGGATATTTAAGGGATAATCTGGCTGTATTGTCAAACATAATTAATATTAACTATATTGGTAATAATTCTTATAGGTTTTGGAAAAGTATGATTTCCTGTTTTAGTTGAGTTAATCCATATACATATCATTTATTTTCCCCTTGAGTGTCGCAGTCCCTGATTGAACAATCAAAATTACATCACCAAATTAATAGGATTTCACTTCGGAATCACCCTTTATCTTAAAAAAGCATTTGTATAAAGAGTTTTTAGATATCTCATATTTAAGCCTTTTGCAAGTGCGACTAGGCGCCTAGTCGCACTTCAACAATTTTTTTATCCAAGAATTTTCATAGGATTATTACATGATAATTCAGTTTTAAAAAAATATGGTGAAAGTATGATTAGGAAAAGAAAATATTCAAAACCCTTTGATTTGTGCCATAGTATACTTTTCAACGAGTATCCTCTTGAGTATACGCGCGAAATTGGGGTTCCTGGGGAATTTGAAAAAAAGATTAATCGACGAGTTCATTTGAAAAATGGTGCTGGCGGTGAAATGGATTCCGCATATCTGAACAAACCTGACGATATAATTCTTTTTGAAAAAGTAGCAACGGATTTGGAGCACCAGTCCTCTTATATAAATGATGAAAAATTAAATAAGATTGGGGATTATGACACGCAGCTGGTGGTTGATGAACACTTGCCGACGCTAATAGTGATTGCATCACATCTAGAAAAAGAAAAGTCAAAGGATATGCTCATCAGATCACCGTCAGATATCACAAAACTCTATTTCCTTGACCTTGGTGAAGAAAACATTAGACAAAGATTATATACTGTAAGTCAAATAATTAATAATAACCAGCATCTCTCTACTGAAAATGCGTTGAATTTAGGCATTATAATTCTCTATGCTCCTCGAGAGGAAGCGTGGGAAATAACCGAAACCGTTGTTAACCTATATCAAAAGATAGCTAAAAACCTGGATTTTAAAATGGAAACTTGCTTATACCAGGTTATAACAATCATGATAGATGCGTATTTTGATGACGAAAAAGAATACAGGAGGCTAATTAATATGGTGGAAAAAAACACCTCAGAAAAAACAATAGAAATAACTGCAGCACATCAAAACACAATTGAAAGCTTGAAATATGCACAGGAAGACTTAGAATACACAAAAACAGATTTAAAAAATACAAAAGCAAACTTAAAAAACAAAGAAACAGACCTGAAAAATACAAAAACAGATTTGGAAAAAACCCAGAAAAAATTGGCCAAAGCTAATGGAAAAATCATGACCCTAGAAAAGGAAGTTTCTGAAATTCCAAAACTTAAAGCTGAAATCCAAAGATTAACCGCACAAATTAATGGAAAATAGAATGCATCAAATTCGATTTTCTAAAACATTATTTATTTCTTCTTTAGACAAAAAAAGAAAATATTCAAAATCCTTTGATTCATATTTTTGATAACGAAAAAGAATACAGGGGGCTAATTAATATGGTAGAAAAAAACACCTCAGAAAAAACAATAATAATAACTGCAGCACATCAAAACACAATTGAAAGCTTAATATATACACTAAAAGACCTAGAATACACAAAAACAGAATTAAAAAAAGTCCAGAAAGAATTAGCAGAAGCTAATGAAAAACTTTTAAAAAAGAATAATAAACTTTCTGAACTTTTAAAGCTTAAAGCTGAAATCGAAAGATTAACCGCACAAATTAACGAAAAATAGAATCCTATTTTCTAAAACAAATGCTTACTAAAAATAATCCCCATTAATGAAAGTGCTGCTGATACAATAATTGCCAGCAGTGTTGGTCCTAAAAAGACAGAATCCAATCCTGCAGTGATTTGATATATTATAAAACCTACAAACCATGAAAAAATATTCCAGTACCATTTGCCTTTTTCATCGCCGATATAATATGATACAAGAAGCACGGCTGCCATTGGAGCAAACACTGAACTTATCAAATATAGAAAATCAATATAATGGTCCATTATTCCTGAAATTGCAATAAGTGCACTTAAAATACTTACAATAACTCCAGTGATTTTCACATCAAGCTTATTGAATATGGCTTTTGCAGACTCTCCTGCGGAATTCGTTGCAAGGAAATTAGTAGTCACCGTTGAAAGAACCATTATGATTACTCCTTGAACTCCAAGACCTGAAATGAGGATTGCCTGCGCTATATCAACTGTTCCAATGCATACGACTTCTATCCCTATGAAATACATCCAAAGACTTGCAACGGTATATGCTGTTGCAGAAAGGGCTGTTGCCTTGAGAGGGCTTTTCACGTCTTTAGTATAGTCTGATATTACCGGAAGCCATGAAATCGGCATTGCGATTGATATTTCAAAGATATTCCAGAAGGTCAGTGATGATGCGTTTACAGGCAACGCCAAACCGCTTTTAAGTGCGAACAGCTGCACTGTCAATATAACCAGTAATATTGTGAGAACTATCATCACTATGCTTGCAATTTTTGATGAACGCTTAAGCCCGACAAATACCCATAGGGCAACAAGAACAGCTAATATAAAACATGTGGCCGGAAATGAAATCGGCAGGTTAAGGCCCATCAGAGCCTGCGCTCCCTGAGCGTTTAGAACTGCAACCCATGCTATAAGCTGCATCACATTCAATGCAGCAAATAATTTTGAACCGTAATTTCCGAAAGTTGACTTAATTGACTCCATTGCATTAACCCTGAGTCGTGCTCCGATAAGGCCAACCAGAAAAAGTAGGATTCCGCCAATAATATGACCGAGGATTAGTGGAATCCATATGGAATCTATAGGCGCTGCCGATGCAATCTGCACACCGGCAAGAATTTCAGAAACAGATATTGCAACACCAAACCATATGACAATATTTGTAAAAAGTCCTGTACGATTTTCCATATAATCCCTAAAATTTTGATTTTTGATAAAAATATGTTATATTACAAAGTATTTAAAGATTTTTAGTACAAAACTGTACTATAAATTAAATATAAAGAAAAATATATATGTTAAAAATTAAATAATAACAATTGTAATAAATTTATGGATAGATTAGATGAATGAAAATATTAAACTCTTGACAATACAGGACATATCCTGCTATGGACAATGCTCAATAACAGTTGCACTCCCAATGATTTCTGCTTTCGGAATAGAAACAGCAATTCTTCCATCAGCAGTGCTTTCAACTCACACATCAGGCTTTACAGACTTTACAGTCAGGGATTTAACCGAAGATTTGCCTGAAATACGTAAACACTGGGAAAAAGAGGAAATCTCCTTTGATGCAATCTATACAGGTTTTATTGCATCAGCAGAACAGCTTGACTACATCAAGGATATTATAGACTCAAGACTGAAACCGGACGGACTTGTATTTGTCGATCCGGCAATGGCAGACCATGGCGAATTCTACAACGGATTCGACCAGGAATTTGCAGATAAAATGGGTGAGCTATGCAAATTGGGAGACTATATATTGCCTAATACAACTGAAGCATGCTACCTTTTGCACAAACCATGGAAAGAGAATTTCACAAGAGAGGAAATGCTTGAAATGGCAAATGAACTCTCAGAGTTTACTAAAAGATATGTGATTCTAAAAGGAGATACCAATGAGAAAAACAAGATGGGAATGATTGTCCTTGATAAAAAAGACTCCTCAGTTGATGTTGTATATAACGATAAGGTTGACTATGTATCACACGGAACAGGAGATGTTTTCGCATCTTCCTTTGTAGGATCAACCATAAGCGGCAAATCACCTTCACAATCCGCAAAGATTGCAGGAGAGCTAACTAAAAAGGCTATTGAGAAAACCGTTGGTGATGAAACCCATACATACGGCGTTAAATTCGAACAGGTAATTCCAGAGATATATGGATTGCTTGATTCAATTTAATCCTTATTTTTTATATATAATTTACAATAAAAATAATTATAATGACAAAAACCAAAAGAATTTTCTATTTTGACCTGTTAAGAGCTATTGCAATTATTGGAATAATATTCTGCCACACATCTGCAAATTTTATTGCAAAAGACCTTAACGGATTCAATTTTTATATTTCAGCTTTTTTTGACTGTTTTAGAGATTTTTCAATACCTGTATTTGTCATGTTAAGCGGAGCATTGCTAATAGGCAAAAAAGATTCTTTAAGAACATTTTTCAAAAAGAGACTTTCCAGATTGTTTGTTCCGTTTGTTTTCTGGGATATACTTTACACCATATATTCATTCATATATTACAAGAATGGATTCAGCCTGGAAAACATAATCAATATATTTTTAGGAAAAAGCGGAAGCTTTGGTGTGATATTCTGGTTCATATGGATGATAGTGATGGTCTATGTCATGATATTCATAATCAACAGAGTAATCATATATGGAAACGGAAAGATTGATGGTTTTGGCGATAGATTCATCAATATTCTAACTGCATTATCACTAATCTACATTGTACTATATCAATTGGGCTTATTTGAGGACATTCCATATCAGCTTCTGGTTTATTATATTTCCTTTTCATCATATGCAATTATAGGATATTTCATTACTCACAACAGCTATCTGAAATCTCTAATCAGCCAAAAAATACTCATTGCAATAACAGGACTGACATTTGCATTTACATATCTCTATTACATTTATGCAATTGTAGTTCCAACATCCCTTTCAAATAATCATTTCCTTTATCTGTCCTATTTCAATGTTTTAATTTTGATTATGTCTGTCAGCTTTTTCCTAATGTTCAAATATCTATCAGACACTAATATAATGATGAAATTTGAAAATAAATTCGGAGATTTGACCAGATTAGTGAGCAACTACAGCTTTGGAATCTACCTGTCACATTACCTGATTTTAAAGATTATATTCAATAATCTTAATATAACCTGTGAAAATTTGATAATTTTGATTCCGCTATTGGTAGTGCTTACTTTAGCAATTTCAATAATTGTGCTTGAAATTTTGGATAAGATTCATTATATAAACAAGGTTTCGGGAAAAGGATAATTGAATTATAATATCCAATCCTTTGATGTCATGTTAACATTAAGCGGCGTTAAGCTAGGTTTTTTTTCAACAAATAGTGCATATCCGTCACTGTTTTTATCATATTGCCCAACCAAATCCGAAGCAATCATGACCAGATCATCACTTTTCTGATTTTCCTTTAACGGATAGCTGAATATTTCTGCCTTTTCACTGTCCGTGTTGTCAATAACTTTTTTGTCAAGCATTTTAGGAGACAATTGAGTAATTTTAACCTCTTCAGATTCATAATTAGAAGGCACGTTTAAATTGAACAAGTCAACACCTTCGGGAAATCCTTCATTTTTAATTTTTAAAACCAAATCGTGCAAGACCTTTTTTGTAAGGGTAAAATCATAATCAACATACCATTCACCATTTTCATCCTGTTTATAAGCAGTTTTCGGATCAATGAAGAGTGACACCGCAATTGCAGGAATTCCCATGCTGACAGCCTCAAGAGCCGCACATACAGTTCCCGATGATGTTATATCACAGCTGATATTAACGCCCTGATTTATTCCTGAAATGACCAAATCAGGCTTTTCATCCATAACATAATCCGCCCCTACAATAACCGCATCAGCAGGACTTCCGGAAACCGAATATGCTGGGCTTCCATCTTCAAGCTCACATGAACTTAATTTCAAGTGTTTGAATAATGATAATCGGCGCCCGACACTGCTGTTGTTTTTATCGGGAGCTACAACAGTCACATCAGCAATATCCTCAACGGCCTGTTTGGCGGCCAAAATCCCAGGTGCAGATACTCCATCGTCATTTGATATTAAAATATTCATAGGTCTGAAACCTCAAAAAGTCTTTTGATATAATTTATTAAATAATATGAATATAAAATTATTCATTGACATCCGCCATTTGAGAATATGTGTAAAATGAATTAACTTTTTAACTTAAAAAATTAAAATTAATTAACATGAAAAGAAAAGAATTCCGTTTAATATTACTGATTTTAATCATTCTCATTTTTGCTTTTGCAGTCAGCTATATTATTTTAGGCACTTCCAATGATAGCTCACTAAACCGTGAAATCATAGCCAATGACACCAACGGCACAGTTGAAGTCATAAGAAACATTGGAAATCCTGACGGTGAAAAGATAGCCTATGTTGTGGGCGTCCATCCCCTTGAAAACGACACTCACCAAACATTTCTGAATATGATGCCTGCTTTAGACAATCTGAACTACTCATATGACATCTACATAATTAATGTAAGCGAGGATTTCTCCAAATATGGTGAACTGCTTCCCGATGACGAACCCGGAAGGCAGACCGGCCAGGAACTGGCACTGAAATATGTCTACCCACAGATAGTTAACGGAAGCTACAAACTAGCCGTTGACGTTCATGCGCACGGAGGGGCATACGGCGAGCATGAAACCTTTGTATTCAGTCCCGTTGACGGATCTGCCGGTGAAAGCTATGGAAGAGATGTCTCCATGAACAGTCAAAACATTTCATATTACAATCCATATTTCACGACAAGCGGCCCTTACCTGACAGTTCCTTTAAACGAGAATGGAGTTCCCGCATTCTACTTTGAGGAAAACAGTTTTTTCCCACAGGACATTAAGGACTCCCACATGCTTGAGCTCATCAGAGGAGTGGACAATCTAAAGCTTTAAGAGGTAATGCTATGAATATACGGCTGGAAACGGAAAATTATTATCTTGAAGTTGAAAAGCTTGTTAGAAATTCCTTCTGGAATGTATATCGCCCTGGAGCTTACGAACACTTCATTGTGCATAATCTAAGAAAAGACAGTTCATTCATGGCCAAATATGCATATGTCATTGAAAAGGATGAAAAAATTATATGCCACATCAATTATTCAGTAGGTAAAATCAGCTATGAAAATAGTGAAATTGCAGATGCTGTGGTTTTAGGACCTCTATCCATTGATAAAAACTATCAAAACCAAGGATACGGCACAAAACTTGTAAACTACACTTTAGAATTAATTGAAAAAGAAGATATCCCCTATGTTTTTGTTATCGGCGATGAAAACTATTACTCCAGATTTGGATTTGAAAGCGCATCCGGATACAATCTGTTTTTGGAAGGTTGTGATTTCAATGATGAATGTCCATTTTTCATGATTCGGATATTTGACAGTGCCCAGATTACATCTAAAAGAGGCATATTTTCAAATCCTGAAGTTTTTGATGTTAATCCTGATGATGTGGATGAATTTGATGAACAATTTGAATTCAAAAGAAAAATTGTCCATGAAAATCAATTATAAACTGAAATAATTAAATATTATTTCAGCTATTTACTTTTTCTTATATTTTTTACTTTACATATTGCCTGAGTCATTGTTCCCATAGGACAGTACACACACCATGATCTCGGTTTAAAGAGAAGCATTGTTAAAAGTCCCAGTATCGTTGATGTAAGCATTACGCTGTAGAAACCGAAGGCATACTGTGAAACCCATGGAGAAATCACATTTCCATGATAAGCCCATGCCCAAGGCACGTTGAACACCCACAAAAGTGTTACTGCCTGAGACAGGCTTTTTGCTCCTGCAAATACAAGATATGTGTTCCAAAGCATTACAAAAAACATTGCAAAGAAGAATACTAAAAATCCATAACGGAATGCCTTTGAATACATCCATTTTGGAACATCCCTTTTTCTTGATAAACCTAAGCGTCCGCCCAGTAATCCTAAAAGCTGACCCCTGTCACAGTATCGATTGCAGAATGCCTTATTTCCCTTGAATATTGCAAAAAGCAACGGCACTATAAAACAAATCATGCCCAGCCATGCAAATATTATATTGAAAAATCCCAATGTGAAATAGACTATTGAAAATATCCATAGGTAATCGTACCATTTTTTGAAGCGGACTTTGTTTTCACGTTTGGAGTATTCCCCTTCAATGATTGATGTCGGACATTCAACTACACATTTTCCACATCCTATACACAAATCGGGATTAATCGTTGCATATAACCCGTTTTTAACTTCAATCGCTTCCTTTGGACATACTTTCAGGCAGCATCCGCAGGAAACACAAAGATCCTCATTTACTACTGACTTTCTTTTAGCCATTTTTTCTCACCCATTTAATATTACTTTGTTTTTAATGGATAATATAAGGTTCTTTTTCAATAGTGTTATATACCATTGAATTTGAAAAATTTAATTACAGGTGAAAAAATGGGAAATGATTTTGATATTCAGGAATATTTGGCTAACGGGGCAGAAAACATTATTAAAAATGCAATATCAGCGACCCTTAAAAACCCTAAAGAAACCCTGTTTTTGGCTAAGTTCATGAAAAATTCCCGCAAAGCCTCAAAAATCAGAAAGCAGTATGCTAAAAAAGACATCAATATTCCCGCATTTCTGATTGCAAGCATTACAAGCAGATGCAATCTTCACTGTGCAGGCTGCTATTCAAGGGCAAACGACAACTGCAGCGACGATGCTGCCTACAATCAGCTGTCAGATGAGGACTGGGAAGATATTTTTAAGCAGTCAAGGGATTTGGGAATCAACTTCATCGTACTTGCAGGAGGAGAGCCGTTAATTAGAAAAGATGTTATTTTAAAGGCCTGCGATTATCCGGAAATACTTTTTCCAGTTTTCACTAACGGGACAATGCTTGATGAGTATTACGATTTGATTGACGTAAACAGAAATATCATCCCTATTGTGTCAATTGAAGGGGATGAAACGCTAACTGATTCAAGAAGAGGCAATGGTGTTTATAATCAGCTTATTGAATCAATGAATCATATGAAAGACAATAATTTAATTTTCGGCGCTTCAATTACCATCACGAATGAAAACATATCCTATGCGCTTTGCGATGAATTCATCACTAATCTGTATGGCCTCGGATGCAAAGTGCTGTTTTTCATCGAATATGTTCCTGTGGATGTGAACGTTAAAAATTTAGCGCTTAGTGATGAGCAGAGAGATTATCTGCTTGATGAGATTATTGATTTGCGCAAAAGATACAGTGAAATGCTTTTTATGTCATTTCCAGGTGACGAAAAGGAAAGCGGAGGATGTCTTGCGGCCGGACGTGGATTTTTCCATATCAATTCCCACGGCGGTGCCGAGCCGTGCCCGGCATCACCCTATTCAGACATCAATGTTAAGGAAACTTCTGTTCTGGAAGCCCTTGAATCAGATTTATTCACAACACTTAGAAGCAGCGAACTTCTGATGAGTCATCAAGAAGGCGGATGTGTGCTTTTTGAGCATGAAAAGGAAGTTCAAAAATTATTAAGGAATGATTAATATGAAATACACTAAACTTGGAAATTCAGATTTGAAAGTCAGTAAAATATGCATGGGCTGCATGGGATTTGGAGATCCGACAAACGGAATGCATACATGGACATTGCCCCAAAAGGAATCAGCAGAAATCATTACAAACGGTCTTGATAACGGAATCAACTTCTTTGATACGGCCATCGGATATCAGAACGGCACATCAGAGCAGTACTTAGGCAAAACTATCAGGGAAAATGCCTCCCGTGATGATGTCGTTGTTGCAACTAAATTCCTTCCACGTTCAGAAGAGGACATTAAAAACAACGTTTCAGGCCAGAAGCATATTCATAACATGGCTGAAAAAAGCCTTTCCAATTTGGGGCTTGACTATATTGACCTCTACATCTATCATATGTGGGACTACAACACTCCCCTCTTTGATATTCTTGAAGGATTAAGTGAAATAGTTGAAGAGGGCAAAGTAAGATATATCGGAATTTCAAACTGCTTTTCATGGCAGCTTGCAAAGGCCAATGCACTTGCCGAAGCCAACGGCTTTGAAAAATTCGTTTCAATTCAGGGCCACTACAATTTAATCTTTAGGGAAGAGGAGCGTGAGATGATTCCCCTTTGCCGGACGGACAATATTGCAACCACACCATACAGTTCCCTTGCTTCAGGAAGGCTTTCAAGGATGCCGGGTGAGGAATCAAAAAGACTGAATGAGGATTATTATGCCAAATTGAAATATCAGACAACAGAAACGCAGGATATGGAAATTATCAAACGTGTAAATGAGCTTGCCATTAATTATGATGTTACAATGACTGAGGTTTCACTTGCATGGCTCAATACAAAAGTGACTTCCCCTATTGTTGGTGCTACAAAGCCACATCACGTCACAGGTGCTGTAGCTTCAGTTGATTTGAATCTTTCTTCCAAAGACATTGAATATCTCGAAGAACCTTATGTTGCACATGATCTGGTTGGTGTTATGGCAGACAATATGGTTTCAGCTACAGACAGCGAAAAGGTCTGGGCCAAACATACTAAAGATAGAATATGATTTTTAGGTATACCTAAATATTTATATATTTTGAATGCCAATATTATATCAAAGAATATTTCCTTTACAACGGGAGGTGTAATCGTGATTATTGGTATTGAAAATCTAAAGGAAAAACAAAAAGAAAAAGACCAAGACTCAGATTAATCCAATTAATCTGATTTTATTTTAATTTTAAAACACCAGCTATTTTTACACATCATCACGGAAAATATAAAAATATTTTATTTACAAGCCACATACATTATAACAATATATACAATGAGTGGGCTATTATGAATATTAAAGGTTTAATTGGCAATACACCAATGATAAAGATTAATTATGAATATGAAGGAAAATCCGGAAGCATTTACACTAAGCTTGAATATTACAACTACACAGGAAGCATAAAGGACAGAATTGCACTATATATAATAGAAAAGGAAAGGAAAAACGGCAATCTGAAACCCGGACAGGCCATTGTGGAAGTTACAAGCGGAAACACAGGCATCTCATTCAGTGCAATCGGCGCCCTTTTCGGCCATGATGTACATATTTTCATGCCTGATTGGGTATCTCTGGAGAGAAGAAACCTCATAGAAATGTACGGTGCTCAGGTTCATCTTGTATCCAAAGAGGAAGGAGGATTTAAAAGGGCATTGGAACTTGCAGAGGAATTTGCCAATGAACACGATGCATACAGACCACTCCAGTTTGACAATCCGCTAAACATCGAGGCCCAATACAAAAGCACAGGACAGGAAATAATTGATGCAGTTCCCGGCGTCAACGCTTTCGTTTCAGGAATCGGAACCGGCGGAACTCTCATGGGTGTCGGAAAAAGACTTAAGGACAATGACCCGTCCTCCAAAATATTCGCCCTGGAACCCTCAACGTTATCAATTCTAAAAATGGGAATGGAAGAGGGATCACATCTGATTGAAGGAATCGGAGATGACTTCATTCCAGGAATTGTCGATGAAAATCTGATTGACGATATCGTGCTGATTGATGACTGCGATGCAATTAACATGTCCAAAAAAATAGCAAAAGAATTCGGTCTGGGAGTCGGCATTTCAAGCGGAGCAAACTTTTTGGCAAGCGTCATTATGGACAGCGACGATTTGACCATTGCAACAGTCTTTGCTGATGACAGCAAAAAATACATCACCACAAGACTGTCCGAGATTTCCGATGAAAATCCGAAACTGCTTTCAAACCATATAAAACTAATTGACTTTGAAGTGATTTAATGAATTATGAAGATATGAACTTCTGCCAGTCCTGCGCCATGCCAATGACAGATGATGACTACGGAACAGAAAAGGACGGCTCCAAAAGCCCTGATTACTGCAAATACTGTTATCAGAACGGTGAATTTACAAGTGACATGACAATGGAGGAGATGATTGACTTTTGCGTTCCGAAAACCGCCCAGGCTACCGGCATGAGTGAAGAGGAAGCAAGAAAAATGTCTGAAGAGATCTTTCCAAAACTGAAAAGATGGATGAAATAATATCCATCAATCTTCAGGCCCACAAATCCGCAATAAACATTGGACTTGCACCATCAGCCTTTTCAAAGCCGCAATTTTCATCAGTCATAACTCCATCATCCATTGCACAAATCAAACCTACCAGTTTATCTATCCCATGTGGAAAATACCTTTTCAAAGTTTTTCATTGCAATGACAAGTTTATCGGAAAAATAACCTGAAGACCATCCCACAGAAAATCTTTTCTTTCAAAATCATGTGTATCTTTAAATACAATTTTGTCCATATTTCCACACCAGTATTTTTCATGAAATTTTAAGTCAATATAAATTAATTTATGATAAAGCAAATCAATTCAAAATTCATTACTATAAAAATAATCAATCATATTTTTAATTTTATTGATATCAATGCAAAAACAATGATTAATTATAATTGAAATATAGATGAAAAAAAATAAAAAGTAAAAATAAACAAGCCATTGAGGCCTGTTTAGCTCATAGTCTGAACAGCACCGCCATGAAGGAACTGATATGCAAGACCTTCAGTGGTCGGATATGAACAGTATTTGATGTTGTTTGAAGCCAAGTACTGGGCAACATTGCTGATGTAAGGATCAGTTATGCTGAAGTTATCATCCCAAGCCCTTTTTGCAGAATAGCCTGAGAAGTCCCCATATCTGTAAGGACCCATTCCGTCAGGGTTTGTCCAATTGATAGTGTCCCATACAGGTACACAGACAACATTCTTGGATCTTAAAACGTTTTGAATATAGCTTGAAGCAAGTTCCCTTATGGTTCCTGCGCAGAAACCGTTGTAGATGTTAATTAGAACATAATTAGCCGGAGTATTGAAGTAATCCTTGTAATGTGAATTACTGTCAGTCTGACCTACCTTAACGTTCCATCCGGCAGCGGTCAATACTCTTGCAAGGTCCCATTTTTTATCGTCTGAACCTCCATCGGCATCAATATAAACATTTTTGCCTGAAATGCCGTAAGGATTTGCAAAATTTTTAAATGCGCCGTCATCAACAAAGGTAACGTAATCTGCCAAATTTGCATTATAATCATGATAGAATGACAATATGCGTGTGGATACTACCATGTAGTCATTGAACTTGAGCTTGCCCATAGAAGTGTCGACAGTGGCCGGAACCTTTTTGTCCTTGGCAATCTGTGAAGCCAGCTTATCGGCAATACCTGCAAACTCATCCCTTTTGACAAGACATGCGCTGACTGTACTTTCACCTGATGCGTCAGGTCCGCCGACACCTTCAATAATTCTAATTTCAGAGAAATTTGAAGATTTTATTTGAGAAATAGCCTTGTTCATCATATAGAAGAATTCAGGCATTGTAAATCCATAAAAAGGAACTTTAACACTATCAGGGAATCTGTGATTTTTCTCATAGTATGAATTAAGCTCATAAGCTGCGTTGATGATGTCATAAACTGAAACCATTACCGGCTTGACTATGACATTGTTTGCAATTGCTGATCCGTTGAACATTGAGGTTATAATGTATTCTGAAGGAAGAAGGTTTATGTTAAGCCTTGCCTGACCGTTCTTGTCGGTTGTCCTGTTATAAATAACACCATTAATGTTGAATGATACACTCTGGTTAGGGCAAATGTTTCCCTGACCATCAACAAGAGTTGCAACGAACCTTTCTGAATTGCCGTAATATTTAATCAGATCACTTGCTGACAAAATAGGCAGGACCTTGATTTTGTTTGAAACGAAGCTTCCGTTAACCTGAGCGGTTATAATATAATCTCCGGGATTTAGGTTAATGTTCATTTTGGAAATTCCGTCCTTGTTGGTCATCCTGTTATAGAGAACACCGTTTATGTTGAATGTGACAGTTTCACCGGCACCAACAACATTTCCCTCATCATCCAGGACCTTTAATGTATATTGGGTTGCATTTTTATAGTATTTGGTGAGATCACTGTTTTCAATCAGCTTAGGAAGGACAGTTATCATGTTTGAGATGGAATCGCCGGTCTCAAGATTCATTGCAGTGATAACGTACTGGCCAGGATTGAGGTTGATGTTCAATTTAGCCAGACCTTCACCATCCCTGACCTTGCGGTCATAGAACACTCCATTGATGTTGAATCTGATTGTGGTTCCGTCTGCAAGATACTTTCCGCTTCCATCAAGGAAAGTTGCGTAATACTGTGTGGCGTTCTTGTCCATTTTGACAATATCACTTGCGTTAATCGTTGATAAAACCACCACATTTGAATTTACAACAGTATCGCCGCAGGATACTGTGACAGGATATTCTCCAGGATTCAATCTAAGAGCTAGGGAAGTGCTTCCCTGTGAATTGGTGGTTCTTGCATAATCCACACCATTGATTGAAATAAGAACACTTTTATTTGAAAGGGTATTGTTATCGCCATCTGAAAGGCTTACCTGAAATCTTTCAGAACCCCCGCAATACTTGGTTACGTTAGGTGCGGAAATTGATACGGATTCATTTGCCGCTAGACAATCATCATTCTGTAGGGCCAATATCGAGTTTGAAGGAATATCACCGTCAAATGATGAATCATCCAAATTAAAATCATCACTGGCGCAAACGCCTGTAACTGATAAAATTAAAAATAAAGAGCAAATTAATATAAATTGCTTTTTCATAATCTAAACACTCCATTTTTCTATTATATATAAGATATATTTGAAATGATATTAAAGATTATTGGTAAACTACAAATCATAGTGAATATTATGCAGTTTATAAAGACAAACCGAACTGCTTGAAGGGAATGCATATATCATGTAGTCAAGCTCTTCAAGGGTTATTTTCTTATTTATGATGAATGCGAACATGTTAGCAACATTTTCCGCATCGGCAGCATATATCTCAGCACCTACAATCTGCAAATCCTTATCTACAATAACCTTGGCTTCGGCCGTCGTGTCGTTTTTAAGCTCAAGTGAGTATGAATTTCCATATCTTATTGTGTGGACATCATATTCATCTGACTCTTGTGCAATATAGGCCGGAACACCTACCGTAGCTATTCTTGGAATGGTATATGCAACAGCAGGAACGACAGGATATGTTATTTCACCAGCACCACCGGAAAGCTCCTTTGCAAGATATTTTGAATGATGTATTGCGACAGTTACCAGTTTGGCCACACCTGTATCTGCAACATCACCTGATGCGTAAATGTTTGGAACTTCACTCTGGAGGTGTCCGTTGACTTTAATTCCATTTTTGGTGTATGTAAGGCCTACATTTTCAAGGCCGATGCCTTCAACGTTAGCTTCCCTTCCCATGGCCGCAACGACATAGTCTCCGGTTATGCTGAGGCCGCTTTCACAGATGACTGTAAATCCGTTTTCATAAGCCTTATTGTCTATTTTGGCTTCGGGATCCCTTAAAAGTTCATCTGAGTTCAGTGCTTTTTCAACATTTAAAACCTTTGCTTCAGGGTTTTCAATCTCCACATTGCTTTTTACCGCCTTAATTTGCTGGTTGAAGTGGAAGCGAATGTTTTTCTGCTTTAATATGTCAATGACCCTCTGGACATATGGCTGGTGGAAATACTTCAGAGCCATGTCTCCCTTTATGATGACGTCGGCCTCATGGCCTGCCTCTGCAAGTATGGATGCAAACTCCATTCCAACAAAACCCGCTCCGATAATTATCGCATGCTTTGGAAGCTCGTCAATGTCCAGATAATCTGTGCTGTCATGGAGAAATTCCTTTCCTTCAATATCTGGGATGACAGGCTTCAGTCCTGTGGATATGACAATCTTTTCTGTAGTGTATCTTTCATCACCCACCTGAACGGTATGCTCATCGATGATGACTCCCTTACCGTGGGCAACATCCAAATCATACTCTTCAAACTTGCCGTCGAGGAAAGGTGCCATGTTTGCAATCCTCTTTCTTTTGAATTCCATCAGTGCCGGCCAATCCACATCGAAATTTCCCGCTTTTCCAACCCCTTCAAAGTTATCTCCAAGGGCCTTGATTTCATAAGGGGCGTCCAGAAGCGCCTTTGAGTTGCATCCTCTGTTTGCACATGTTCCGCCATACAAGCTTTCTTCAACAATCAGTATTCTGAAACCTTCCTTTCTTAAGAAACGTGCACCCTGCCATGATGCATTTCCGCTTCCAATATAAATTATATCGTAATCCATGAATTAACCTCTTATTTAAATATTTGTTTGAAATCTTATAAATATATTAGAAATCAGAACAATACATTCTATTGATGAAAAGTAATGACTATCTTCACAAAGATTCCTCTAAAAGTGACGCCGACAATACATATCAGTCCACATTCAAGGTTTCAAAAACATCCAAAGTCGAATATCTGATGAATCAGGACTCATATGATGAAGCCCTCACATTAATTGACAATATGCTTGAAGAGGACACCAGTTATGAAAACTGGAAGCTTAAGGGAATCGTTCTCGATAACCTGTGCGAATATGAAAGTGCCGTTGAATCATTTGATAAGGCTTTAGGATTGGATAGAAATGATGAAGCTTTATTAAATAAGATCAATTCCCTTTATAAATGGGCAAAGGTATCCTATTTTCCCGATTTGAAATATGACAAGGCTTTGGAGCTGATTGATAGTGCTCTTGACATCTTGCCCGAAAGCGAAGATTCCGGCGAATTCTATTTCTTAAAGGCTGAAGTTCTTGAATCAATGGGTGAAAGGGTTGAATCAAGAAAGAATTATCTGATAGCATATAAGGAATTCGATAAATTAAATGAATTTCAAAGACAGCTTGACTATCTGGAGAATACCCCAGATACATTGATTAATATTACCGGAAGCTATTATCACGGCTATACTCCAAGGCCCGGAGATGTTGTCAGACTGGTTGAAGAGCCTGAAAATGAACATGACAGCGATGCGATTGCAGTCTATTTGGATAATGATAAAATAGGTTATGTTGCAAACAGCGAATATACTCTTTTTGATAAGCTCAGAAGCGCAACCAAGATAAAAGGCATGATTGATGATAACAGCAAGGCCGAAATACTCTTTGTTTATTTGGATGAATATGTCATTGCCAAAATCATCAAATAGTCATCTTTATATATATATAAGTAATAAAAATATTACAGGTGATTACATGAACAAAAAAATATTATTTTTTTCATGCCTGATTTTAATATTATTTTCCATTTCAGCCGTTTCAGCAATTGAAGATTCGGTAAATGAAACAGCAGATTATGATCAGACAGAATTTAAAGATCCTGTAACTTTAGAAACTCCAAAAGTATCTCTACAGACAGATAACCTGACAAAAATATATAAAAATGATTCACAATTCAGTGCAAAGATAATTAAAGAAAATTCTCAAAGTCAGGTCATTCTTGTCCCATTAACTGAACCTCAATCAGTGATATTTGAAGTAAACGGCATTCTATATTACAGGGCTATTCAGAATAACACGGCAAAGCTGAACATTAATTTAGACCCTGGAAACTATACAATTACAACATATTACGGCATTATCAAAAATACAAATACCATTACAGTACTGCCTTCAATAATAGAAAACAATGATTTGACCAAATTCTATAAAAACGATTCACAGTTCACTGTTAAAATCCTGAATAAGGAAGGAAAACCTGCAGGTGCCGGAGAAAATGTAACATTCAATATTAATGGTGTTTTCTATACCCGCCAGACAAATGCTGAAGGAGTAGCTAAATTGAATATTAACCTGCAGCCTGGAAATTACATCATAACAACAGAATATAATGGCTGTAAGGTCTCAAACAAGATTATAGTTAAGCCTACACTGATGTTTTATCCGGTAAATGAAATCGGTTCCGGCGTAATTAGTGCCCGAGTGCTTGACGGTGAGGGAGAAGGTTTAGCTAATGCATCCATAAGCATCAATATCAATGGAGCAATATATGAATTCAAAACAGGTGGTGATGGAATTTTCATAACCGACGGACACAACAGCATTAATCTTCCATCAGGGGATTATTTATATACATTAAGCTATAATGGAGATTCTTTTTCAAGAATATGGCACCTTCATGGTTTTGTTATCGACCATGACCTTGTTAAAAGGTTTTATTAAAAATTAAAACCAATTTCTTATTTTTTTTGAAATTATTTTTAACTAACAACCGTTAGTTTTAATATTCATTAACCAGATAATATAACTAACAAGTGTTAGTTAATGATTATTATGTTAAGTACCAAAGAAAAGATTTTCAATAGTTCCATAGATTTGTTTTCAAAATATGGATATGACGGCGTTTCAATACGCCAAATTGCAGAAGAAGTAGGAATAAAGGAAAGTTCAATATATAACCATTATAAAAGCAAGGAATCCATTTTGGATGCCATTCTTGAATTCTATATAAATGAAATGACAAATGATGAGATTCCCCTGTCAAAAGCTGAAGAAAACCTGGACGTTGACTTCGATTACTTTTATAATGCAGGCTTGGAGCTTTACATGTCCAAATTGAAGAGTCCGAACATGATGAAGATTACAAGGCTCATCCTAATCGAATCATATCATAATGAAAAGATCTGTCGTTTTCTAAAAAATGAAATGATTGAAACGCCGGTTAACGGATGGTGTCAGCTGTTTGAACTTATGAAAGCAAAAAAGCTGATAAAAGAGGATTGCGATTCAAAACAGCTGGCGGAATCATTCTATTATTACGGATTTTTCCTGATATATCAGCATTTCATGATAGATTATCCGGAAGATGACGAGGAATTTCTTAAAAAGTTAGGTGAAAAATCAAAAAATCAAATCAGACTAATCTACAATTCAGTTAAAGCGGTGTGAAAATGAACTATCTAATAATTAACGGATCTCCAAGAAAGAAAAATACCTGGGCAATAGTTGAACAGGTCAAAAGCAATCTCGAAGGCAATTTTGAAGAAATACATTTATCTAAAGAGGATATTGCATTATGCAGGGGATGTCAAAACTGCATAATGAACGGCGAGAAATACTGTCCTCATTACAATCAAATCAATGATATCATTGAAAAGTTAAGAGAATGCGACGGCATTATAATCACATCACCAGTTTATGCCATGAATGTGACAGCATTATTGAAGAATTTCATTGACCATACGGCATACTTATATCACAGGCAGGAATTTTTCACCAAAAAGGCGCTGGTTGTAGTGTCCACCGCCGGAGCCGGACACAAAAAAGTGGCAAATTACCTTGATGAGACATTAAGGCACTGGGGAGTCAACAAAGTCTATAAGATTGCCATTCAATGCGGAGGAAAAGATTCTCTTGAAACATCCAAAATCGATAAAACTTCCCGGAAATTTAGAAAGGATGTTGAATCCGGGAAAATGCATTCACCCAAATTGGGAGATATCATATTTTTTGATGTGTGGAAGGCAATGGCCATTACAGATGACCCAATTAAAGCAGATAAGGAATTCTGGTTTGAAACAGGCTTAGTCAACAATGATTTTTCACCGGATGTCAAACTTGGTTTTTTCAAAAGGATTTTCTCAAGAATAATGTTTAATATAATGAAAAGAGTAATATAATCACCAAACTTATTAAATCATTTTGATATATGTAATAATATGTTTAGAAAGATGAGAAGAAAAAAACAGGAACTGTCAGAAGAGGAATGCATTGACATACTGATTAACGAACCTAGAGGAGTTTTGGCGTTAATCGGAGATGATGACTATCCCTATGCCCTTCCGATGAGCCACGTTTACGTTGACGGTAAAATATATTTCCACGGCGCAAAAAAGGGACATAAAAACGATGCTGTCGAGAACAATTCAAAAGTATCATATTGTGTTGTTGATAAAGGCGTCAGAAATGAAGGGGAATGGTGGTATACATTCAAAAGCGTAATTGTCTTTGGAAAAATCAGGACATTAACAGAAAATGATGAGAAAATTGATAAACTGACTCATCTGGGTGATAAATTTTTCCCAACACATGAGGAGACCGTTGATGAAATAAAAAGATTGCTTGAAAAGACTGAAGTCTTTGAAATAACAGTTGAGCACATGAGCGGTAAAAAAGTTGTAGAAAAATGAATTACCTGCACCATCACTTTTTCACTTATTGCATATAATTAGTTACAAAATATTTATTATTTTTCAAAGGAAAATTTTAATTATAGATTTTTTAGAAGGCAATTTATATGGAGAAATTAATTAATTCCTTGAAAAAACTTGGATTAAACAGATATGAAGCATTAACATATATTGGAATCAATAAGATTATTTCAGGAACTGCTGATGAAATAGCGCAGATATCTCAGTTACCACGTTCCAGAATATACGACATTTTGAATGAATTAGAAAAGAAAGGATTCGTTGAAGTAAAAAGAAAAAGGCCTATCCAATACAGGGTTATTGAACCTAAGACAATAATCAAAAAACGAAAAAATGAAATTATCCAAGAATTAGATGAATGTGAAGAGGAACTTCAGAAATTATATGATAATCAGATATCTGAAGTAAGAGCTCCAGTATGGCTGATTCATTCCAATGAAGACATAATCAAAAAAGAAATGGAAGTAATTAAAAAGGCTAAAAAATCAATTACCGTCCGACTTGGATTTTTACTTGAAAATGAAGGGGAAGAAATGTTGAAAGCATTTAAAAAACTTCCAAAAAATGTTGAAATTAAGATTCTGGCTAATGAAAAATGCTATTGTAGCAATGAAAAAATTGAAATTGTTAAATTATTTAAAAACTCTAACTTAGATAATTTAAAAATTGTCAAAGCAGACTTGCCAATGATTAAACTATTAATAAGAGACGGTGAAGAAGTCTTTGGAACATTCGTTGATTTCAGCGAAGAAAACAATTCAATAATCCCCCACACTGCAGTTGGAGTATGCAACCAATACGAAAACATCTGCAGCAATCTGAACGATTATTTTCTTAAGCAGTTCAATATGTTGAACAATTCACATTTTACACATAATTAGTTACACAACTTATATTATTAAAATAATTTAAAATACTTAAACAAGGTGAAAAATTATGAAAGCGGAACTGTAAAAATAGCAGAAGGTGTATACTGGGTAGGGGCATTGCACTGGAATACAAGAAGTTTCCATGGCTTTGCAATACCTGGAACCACATACAACTGTTATCTCGTATTTGGAAATGAAAAAGTAGCATTGATTGACAATGTATTTTCCGATGGCATGATTGATCAGTTGAATGCCAGAATTGAAGATGCATTTGCCAAAGAAGGCCGTGAAGTGAAAATTGACGTATTTGTACAAAATCACACTGAACTTGACCATTCTATTGGACTAAAGGAAACAATTGATAGATTCAGTGATGCTGAAGTATATGCTTCCCCTAAAGGGGCTGAATTTTTAGAAAAGCAATATCATAATTACAGTGATGTTGAAATAACAACTGTAAAAACAGGCGATGTAATTGATTTGGGAGACAAGACTTTGTCTGTTGTATCTGCCCCGATGCTTCATTGGCCAGACAGTATGTTTGTAATGCTGAATGAAGAAGGAATATTATTCTCAAATGATGCATTCGGTCAGCATGTGTGTATGTCTAAAAGATATGCTGAGGACTATGATGAGGCATTCATTATGAATGAAGCTAAAAAATTCTATGCTAATCTTGTTGTTCTGGGAGCTCCTATGCTTAGAATGAAACTTCAGGAATTGACTGATGCAGGAATTGTTGAACAAATAAAGATGATTGCTCCTTGCCATGGTCAAATATGGAAAGACCCTTCCAAAATAGTTAATGCATATTCTGACTGGGCAACAGGCGTTTGTGAAGACAAAATCACCATAATTTATGACACTATGCATCATTCAACAGAAAAATTAGCATATCAAATAGCTGAAGGAATTATGAGTGAGGGCGTTGAAGCCAAAATATACTTCATGCAGGAGGATTGGGAATCTGAGGTAGTGAATGACATTCTAGACAGTAAAGCTATTGCATTAGGTGCTCCTACCATGATGAACAAGCCTTTCCCGCGTATTGGAAATATAATGTATTGGTTGAATTGCCTTAACTTCAAAGGAACGACAAGCGAGAAAAATGCACTGATCTTTTCATCCAAAGGATGGGGAGGAGGTGCTGTTGCTAAACTCCAGAGCGATTTGGAAAGTGCAGGATTTACAATTTTTGACACTTTGGATGTTACTTTTGTACCTGATGAAGACATATTATCACAAGCTTTCCAAAAAGGTGTAGAACTTGCAAAATCAATAAAGGGATGAATATGACAAATTTAGACAAAAACATAGAAAAAGAAATAGAAGACATTATTGGTAAATACCAAAAAAGAGAAGCAAAATTGCTAAACTACCTGATTGTTGATGATGAAATTACATTCTTTTTACCTTTGTCAGACGACAACAATATCTCCGAAGAGGACATTGCTAAAATCTCTGATATAGTTAAAGGAGAATACATTTCAACAGAATCAATTAACCAAGAATACAGAATCAAATTCAAATATGGAATATAAAGAGTTTTAACTCTTTATTTCTTATATTTTAGACCCGCTTTGAAGGCTTTTGATATTCTTTCACCAGTTTTATAATATGAATGAGTTATATCGTCATATGCAAGAGGATCAAGTTTTAAAAAGTCTATTTTTCCATCTGTGATTACATCTTCATCGGCCTGCACGTTAACGATTTCACCTGTTATCTGTGTATGGGATCCGACCTCGGCAATATGCATTACCTTACATTCAACGGACACCTTGAATTCATTTATAATAGGGGCATTTACCTTTTCGCCCTTTTGGTGGGTAAAAGCTATTTTGGCCAGTTTGTCCGCATTATATCCTGATTCAATTCCAAGATAGTCAACTTCCGCAACGTGTTCAGCGCTCGGATATGCAAGACAGAACTCCCCTGAATGCAATATGCTTTTCAGGGTTTTTCTCTTCAGTGTTGTGTTGATTGCTATCATCACTGCCGGAGGATGATGGGAACACATTGTAGCAAAGGCCAGCGTACATGCATCGGCGTTTCCCTCTTCGTCATAAGCGCTTGCAACAACGGCAGGTGCCGGATACATCATCGTATGATTTTTAACATTTACTTTCATTTTAACCCCTATTTGTATCTGATTTCATAGATTTTTAAAGCATTGAACTCATAAGTCTTGATAAAGCTCATATTGTCATTTGAGAACTGCTCCAGATTCTTTGATGAGATGACATAGGTTACATTGAGCTTTTCAAGGTCATTAATATTAAGCGCCATGTTTACCTGGTCTGACTTGTTGATGCTGTACTGGTCGTCTCCGCAGTCAAATGTCGTAGGAGTATTGTTGACAAGTTCAATCTGAACCAGTGCGTATCTGTTGTAGATATCCCTTGACTGACCGTTAGGATCAAGCTTGGACCACATGTCAAAGTTAGGATAAGGATTGACTGAGTTAAGCGTACGCGCACCTACGCTTGTTGGAGCTGAAATCTGGAGAACATCACCGTCAACAACCCATATCGCATCCGGATTGGATTCTACAATCGATGCGATTTCAGTAAGTGCCGGATTGTCAAAGAAGTAATCTGTACCCATCTCCACCGGATTGACCATTGCTCCGGCAGGAACTGATATTATTAAAACGCAGCATAAAAATCCAATCTGGGCTTTTCTGTTGTCAGGGCTTTTAAGGATAAAGTAGAAGCTTGCGGTAAATATCACAAGCGCTATCAGCATAATTGGAAGTGAATAGAAGCGCTCTCCCAGATGTGTTGATGCCAGAACAAGCATTGCTCCAACCAAAATAAAGCTTATTATTAAAGGCAACTTGTCTGTGACTTTTGAAAAGTCTATCCTGTCTGATATGCTCATTGCCCTTATCAATATCAGCAAATCAATGAATGTAATGATTGCAAACAGCCTTGAAGGCTGGGTTTTTCCAAGCAATGTGAGTCTTGCATAAGTTTCCGGGAAAGTAAACAGATAAAATGACAGTAAAATCACATATGCAATAATCAGCAAATATAAAAGAGCATCCCTTTTTTTCTGGACAAACTGGACTAGGCCAAAGAGTATCAGACCGAGCGGGAAAAATGAAATGCAGTAGCTCATGCTCACCCTTGATATGATTTGGGTCGGCTTTAAAGGTTCGAATACATTTCTCATATAATCGAAGTAAATGTACGGGTCACCGCTCAGCCAGTAGAAATCTGCTCCTCCGGTTGAAAGCCTCAATCCAGGATAAACAGTGTTGCTTAGGATGGCGATTGCCTCTGATGACTTTGTAAGAACATAAAACATTGACAGTCCAAACAATGCAGCGAATATCAATGTGTATAATATGTCTATTTTTGATTTTTCAAAATCATTCCAGTTTTTATGGATTATCCATACAGCTATTGCAAGAAATACGTATCCCAGGGCAACTTCCCATGCAGGATAAAGTGAAAGGGTGAATGCGCCAAGGCTGAAAACCAGACCTATGATGCATAAAAATCTTTTTGAATAGCTTAATATGTTCATATACCAGTCAAGAATCAGTATTGAAAGCTGTCCGAAGACAAACATTTCGATTAATCCGTTTACACCGAACCACCATTGAACAAGCGGTGAAAATGTAAGCAGAACTGCATATGCAAGAGCCAGTATCCTGTTTTTTCTGGTCAATAATAACCCAAATTCAAATGATATTACAAAAAGCGCAATCAAACGACCCATCCAACAGAACGCAAGGCCTTTTGCCTGTGATAAGAAGAGATATCCCCATTGGAAAGGCTTGAAAATGACTGCAGGGTCAAGTATAGGCAGCTCACCGATTACAAATACATCGGTTGGAAATGCCCTTATGATATTTGAGATGTATCCGAATCCGTTATGGTACTGGGAAAAAGCAAACATTGTATTGATTGCATATTCATCAGTTTTTGTCCATCTGACAGTTCCCAGAAGTGATCTGTGAGGTTCCGCTCCAAAGGTTATGACTCCAATGGATGAACCGTGGATTTCAAGAATTACGCATGCTATAAACAATAAGACTGAAAGCAATATTCTGTTTCTGTAAATGAATTCCAAAACACTGCTTCGTGATTTGACATTGCTCAAAATTAGAAATATAACAAAAAGGATTGCAAAAAAGACTATAATCTGCTTGATAGATATTACTGAAGCAAGGACATTCAGATAGTCCATCCCGTCAAGCTCATAGAAAAGATATGAATTTTCAACTATCGATACATATATTCCAAGAAGTGCAGAAAATATTAAAGCAAAAATTGCACTTAACGTTAATTCCCTTTTACTAAAATCAATCATCAAATCACTATGATTGATTTTTATTTATTATTCCTAATAAAGTTTACATATAAGTTAATTTGATTTGCTTGTGAGGTCTGGTTCGCCTGTATCTGACGCGAGGATAACCTATGATGAATGCGGCATACATATGCTTGTTTTTATCTATTTCAGGAAAAAATTCCATTAGCTTTTCATGGTTTACCTCATCAGCCATGCCTATAAACAATGAATGAAATCCTCCAAGCCCCAATGTGTATGCAAGAAGTTCCAGACGAGTCATTGCAATAACCGCATCGGTTTTAGCCTCTGAAAATGCTAAAATCAGCTGTTTTCCTTCCCACAATAGAGGATGTCTTTTAGGATCTCTTGCCTCATCCCTTAAGTAATCCCCAAGCTGTCTGATTCTGAAAAATTCATCTTCCTTTACGCTTATGATATCGTAAACGTGGCTTATGAACTCATCCAGTCTCTCATCAATTACAGCGAACTCAACGTCCTGAATATTCTGCCTGTTCGGACTGTAATATGCCGCTTCCATAAGCTTTTCAAATGTTTCACTATCAATCTTTTTTCTTTTAAACCATCTGCAGGTCCTTCTCTGCTTTAGAAACTGCAGCATATCATCATATGAAACGGGAATTTCACGGGGATTGTACTCCTCAATCCGATCCATCTGGTCCTGATATGCCTTAAGGACTATCGCATTCTGCTTGCAGATTGTTGAGCATTGGCCGCAGTCAAAACAGTTGCTTTCAATGTCAACTGCAATATCGTCAATTATTTCAATATTGTCCCTTATGCAGACCGATTTGCAGATTCCGCATCCTACGCATTTCTCAGCGTCAATTATCAAATGTTTCATGATATCGCCACCAGATTCTCCCAGCTATAGCGTATCGTTTTACCTGATGTATCCTCGTAGAGCAGATCCACTGAATAGGTACTGTCTTTTAATGAATCGTTTTCAATATATGTGGTGAATCCGCCGCACCAGCCTTCACTTTTTCCTTTGAATTCATCTGCATCAGGCCTTTTTCTTGTTGATGCGTGATAATAGTGGGTATCTCCATTATCTCCTGTTAATCTGATGATTAATCTGTCTGTATCAACTTTCCTGTCGGGACAGCACCATCCGGTGAACTCGACATATGCATCATTTCGTGAAAGCTTGTCTATTAATATGAAAGCGTCACCGTCTGTTGGATTAATCTCAGCATAATCATCGCAATATGAGGCTTTTGCCTTATTCAGGTATAATTCAAAAAGCTTATCCTCAAAGAATTTGCGGGAATCATCCCTTGAAATTGGAATCGGCTCGTTATGAATCTTGTCAATGCATGTTGCATCGGGATTGATTCTTAAAAAGAGGTATTCATAGTCTTCAACCTTTGAAAATCTTTTTCTGGCCTCGGCATAAAAATCTGTTTTGTTTTCTTCACCGCAGGACTCGTCAGGAGCATCATCGAGAATCTCCAAATCGTCAACTGACTTGATGTCCATATCCACAGGATATCCAAGAGATTTTATTTCATTTGTAAGTTTTTCAACTTTTTGCTTTGACATCAGCTGGCTTTCATTCCACTTCATATTGTCATAAACGGATATATATGGAGTTCTTATCTCATGAGACATTATCGGGAAGTGTTCTTGGCAATACTTGATTAAATCAATTATTTCATCACTGTTTTCCTCAAGAAGCATTGTGATGAATCTGAACTGTGGCAAATCATCCCTATTTTTTAAAATCCTCTCCAGCATGTTGAGATTGTTGTGATAATGGTGGAATTTCTTGTTTTGGGTAATGTATTCGAAGCGCTCAGGCCTGAGGCTTTCTATTGAGATGTTAATAAGGCCCACATTGGCCGAAATCATATCTGTTATATATTCCTCATCCATTGGCCTTACCAGATTTGTAGTAAAAAAGCATTTCCTTTTAGCCATTTCGGGAAGTGAATTCAGACATTCTATAAAATTCGGGTTGATTGTAGGCTCATAGATACATGAAATGTAAAAGCCGTATCCTCCGCCTGCATAATCCCTGACCAGGGGAAGAACCTCAATCATTTTTCTGAAAGTGTCCGCATCCATATTTACAGGCTTGTCCCAAAAGGAACTGAAACAGAACCGGCATCTCTGGTTGCATGTATTGTTTATATCCATATTGACAGCATCAAATAGCATTTCTTCCCTTTGCGGTTCGATTACTGTTCTTTCCTCTTTTTTATTGAACTTGCTTTTAATCTGAGATATAATATTCATTGAAATCTCCTACAAATATTATATTTGGTCAAAAGGGTTAATAAAGTTTAAAAAAATAGAAAAATAGAAAATATAATTTTAATTCAAAGTTATATTTTCAGTATACAATATATTTGAAGAATCTGATGTATCAGTGACGATAATTTCTGCTTTTGCCGGTTGAGTATCCTTGAAATACATTGCATCAAAAGTATATGTTTTTCCAGATGTTGGATTTAACTCATTCCACCCTATTGTTGAATCAAGAATTTTATTATTTTGATCATAGAAATTTACGTTAACACATAAATAATCAAATGAAGTATCAATATGGATATCTCCTTTTACATGACCATCCCAATAACCATAACTATAAGAAATATCATTAGTTATATTTCCAACAGCTATTGAATTTTCTGCATTGATATTATATGCAACTCCACCAATGATTAAAATTAAAAATAAAATTATAATAATCGCAATAGGTATTAGAACTAATTTTTTATTGTGAATATGAGTGCCTTCAACATATAATGTGACTATAGCGGTTATGATAAACAGTATTGTGGAAATTTCTCCGAATCTTCCAATGAACAAGAAGATTAATGCACCAACAACAATAAATTGAATTGCTGTAACCAAGGGTTCATCTAGTTTAATTAAGAAATAGATACCAAGTATTCCACCAACAACTGCCACTAAACCTGCAATTGCAATTGAATCATAACCCATCAATATGGGAGTAGAAAGAACTTCAACAATTCCAATTATAATAGAAATTACAGCTAGAATTAATGGTAATTTATTTATAAAACTGCCATCATCATGTTTTTGTACTTTAACAATATCATCAACTTTTTCTCCACAATAAAGGCAAAATTGACTATCATCATCGATTTCTTTACCACAAGATTTACAATACTTAGACATAAGAATATACCTCCTAATTAATATATTGTAAATCATTAATTAATAAGTTTATAGTAATTTAATTGAAATATATAAAAAAGAGAAGTAAATTAATACTTCAAAAAATTAGCTGTTTTATTTGATTTCGTTGAAAGCCGTTGTTGCGGCCACTGCACCTTCACCGCATGCCACAACCCACTGTTTCAGGCCTATACATACATCGCCGACGGCATATACGTAATCCACATTGGTCTTCTGGTCCTTGTCTATTATGATGTGGCCGGATTCATCCAAATCGACACCGAGCTGAGTGGCAAGTTCAGTGTGGGGAAGATATCCTACGCTTATGAAAATTCCGTTTACCGGCATTTCACTCAATTCTCCTGTTTGAGTATCTTTAAGGACAACTGACTCCACAAGCATGTTGCCTTTTATCTCTTCGACCGTTGCATTGTAGATGACATTAATGCCTTCCTTTTCAACCATGTCCTGCAGGTGCTTCTGGGCTCTGAATTCATCCCTTCTGTGGACTAAGGTAACGTTAGCTCCAAGGTTTTTAAGGTAAAGGGCTTCCTGAAGTGCGCTGTTTCCTCCGCCAACCATGATTATGTCTCTTGACTGGAAGAAAAATCCGTCGCATGTTGCGCAGTAGCTGACACCTTTTCCAAGAAATTCATCTTCACCTTTAGCGTCAAGATGTCTGTGTGAGCTTCCGGTGGCCAGTATAATGGTTTTTGACTTATATTCTGCCTTGTCGGTTTTAACAATGAATCTGTATTCGCCGTCAGTTTTGATGATTTCGGTGACGTCCTCATTTTCATGAAGCTCGCAGTTTTTCATTGCCTGCTCTTTCATGGTTTCAACTAACTTCAGACCTGAAATGCTTTCAAATCCCGGATAGTTTTCCATTTGCGGAACTTCACGGCCAATTCCGCCTGCCAGGCCACGGTCTACAATCAGGTTTTTGGTTCCCTGACGTCCCGCATAGATTCCTGCGGTAAGGCCTCCCGGACCTGCTCCGATAATTATAATGTCATATTCCATATTTTACCTCTAAATTAAATCCCTTATGGCATCTCTTACATCGGCCAAATCTTCAGTCGGCTCGAATCTTCTTACAACATTACCTTCACGGTCCACTAAAAACTTGGTGAAGTTCCATTTGATGTCATTGTTGTCTTTGTAATGTCTGTCAACAGCTTTTAAGACAAGCTTAAGTTTTGTTGCACCTTTTCCGGTGATGTCCTTGAAAGGCTGTTCGTTTTTAAGGTACTCGAATAACGGATCTGCATTTTCCCCGTTGACGTCAATCTTATCGAATATTGCGTATGGAACCAGCCATTTGTTGCGGCATACTTCCTTGATTTCTGAGGTTTCACCAGGTGCCTGATTTCCGAACTGGTTGCATGGGAAATCCAGAATTTCAAATCCCTGTTCGTTAAATTCTGCATAAATTTCATTCAGTTCAGTGTATTGCGGAGTGAAACCGCATTTTGTTGCTGAGTTTACAATCAACAATACTTTGTCTTTGTATTCGGATAGGCTTACTGTGTTTCCTTCTCCGTCTTTTACTTCAAAATCATAAATTGACATGTTTTTCACCTACTAAAAATATAGACTTAACCAAGTTAAGGCTTGACTAAATATTTATAACAATTATTATATAAAGTTAACTGATTACAAATCGGCAGATTCTAAGGTCAATTGATACAGCATTTCCTTTAAATCAGCTAATTTTTCATTGGACAGCTGCCTTGTAATATTTCTCTCCCAGCCGCAAGTTAAAAGGTTGATTTTAACAAGAGCCTCCTCACCTTTTTTCGTTAATGAAACAACATTTCTGCTTTTATTTCTTTCGTCCTTGTGCTTTTCTACAAGTCCCTTATTTACAAGCTTTTTTATCATCTTGGCAACATTTGCCTCGCTTACATACAATCTTTCAGCCATCTGCCTCTGTGAACTTGGCCCGTAATACATTATGGAGTAGATATAGGTCAGCTCACCGTATGTGATGTCCACATCCTCCAGATTGTTTTTAAGATAATTGTTGTAGCTCAAAAGGATATACTCCATATAGAGATTCAATGGAGTAAACATAATCCTGTCTTCCTTCCACTTCTCCTCAACCATAATCATCCGCCTCCCGGAATGGTATACTTGTCGTTGATGTCATAAAATATACCGTCACCCTTTGATTTTTCACGGGCATTAGACAATGCCTCCTTAAAAATAACATTCAGCATTTTATAACCGTCCTTATCAATGAAATCAGATAACTGTGAATCCTCACATTCAACATCCCGTTCGATGTTAAAGCAGCATGCACAGATAAGATGAAAATCTCCGCATTTTTCGCTTTTCAGATATTTGCAATAATCCTTCCACTGCCTTTTCAAATCCTTTCCTTTATCGGACAGTGTGGATTCGGCCAGAATGTCCTTATATTCCTTTGAAGAGTAGTCGTTTTCGCCTTCAAGAATCCTGACATATTTCAGATAGTCTCTTTTGAACTTGTTGGCAATAGAAGTTGTCTTTATCTGATTGTACATGCTTTTCAGGTTGAATTTTTTAGACTTGTTAACTGTTTTAAGCATACTGGTAGCGATGACCTCGGAAGTCTTTAAATCACCGGATTTGGAAGTGATTCTGAAGTTAATGGCGTTCATTACTTTCAAATCCTTATCCTTAATCTTTTTGCCTATGGAATATGATTCATCACAGTCAATGTCAACTTTGATATAACCTTTTCTGATTAATTCCAAAACGGTCAATGAAAGCGAATTTACAGACATTTCATAGTCATTGAAAAAGCCTTTTGAAAACAATGCATTGACAACCTGATAAGAATCATCACTTGGAGGACTGTTCAACATAATCAGTATTATATTATTAATCTTTAATAAATTAATTGAACAATCAGGTATTTGAATCATATGGCCAAGATTGAAAAAATCTCTTAAACATTGATTTTAACATCATATGGTTTTCTGTGAGATAATTTACTGCAGTTTTCTTTAAGTTTACTGCAAAAAAAGCGTTATTTATAATCAATGCCTTAATGTGAGATTAAAAATCCCACAAAATCCCCGAGACATTGATTTTATATACCATGGTTTTTTAGTGAAAAAATAATTCACTTTGAATTATTAAAATAATTCTATTTATTAAATTTTATTAACTTCCATATATATTATTCGGATTTGTGGGAAAAATTGATTATAATTCATTTTAACTAATTTAAAGCCTTTTCGATTATAATATTGCTTTTAGCGAGTAAAATTGTTTCAGATTGTAAAAAAAGTTTTTTCACAGTAAAAATAAACCCCCATTAAAATGAATAAATGATTAATAATATTAAATTTCAAAATAAATGTGAAAAAATGAATAAAAATTATGCAAACATGCTAAAAAGATATAAAAAAAGAGAAATTATTTTCTCAAATAATTTCTAAAAAGTTCAGTCTGAAGAACACTCTTCTTGCTTACTTCCTCAAGCTTTAAAAAAAGCTTCCAAGGCATTGACAATGTCAGATACTCATCCGGAATGAAATGTCTTGTCTTTGACCTGCCTGCAAAATCAATCGGCCCCAAAATAGGCTTTGGATCATCACTTTCATCCTGCTCGAATACAAAAGAACCTATGGACTGGCATGATGATGCCTGAGGAGTCAATAAATAGGCATCCTTTGTCCTGAAAGAGGAGTTAATCTGAATAAGGGCAGTCAGCTCCAAGGGATTTAGGGTAAATATAACAGATTTTGGAATATCGCCCTCCTCAAGATTTTCAATTGCCTTGAAAATCACATACTGACCATCATCATATACTGGCCGGTTTTTGATGTTTGTTATGGCCGTGTCAAAGTCAGCATAAATCCTTTCGCCTTCAAGAAACATTTCACTTACTCTGGGCATCCTGTCCAGTCTCTTTTGATAGGCTTCCTTATCGGGAGCTGACTCAAGTCCGCATGAAAGAAATGTGGCCTGAAAATCCATATCCTCCTGTGTGGAAAATCCGTCTCCCCAACCGAATCCTGTTGCGATTCCGCCGCAGGTAATGTTTTCACGGCCAAAACATGTGGTGATTCTTTTTGCAATAGTCTGTGCAACAAAGCTCATCACACATCCGCCACGGCCCGGCTTAGGTCCTTTTGCATCAGAAGGTTTTTCATCTGATTTTAAAAGAACAATTGGCGGAAATTTTAATCCCATTTCATTAGCAATATAACTTTCCATTTCAATAACCTCTGATTTAATATTTTATAATGAAACTAATAAAATTTTTTACTTTATCCATACATGACAATACAAAATATTACAGAATTTTTAATTAAACACGAACAAAATGATTATAGCATTAATAATTCATATGTTTAAAATAATAAAACCAATATAATTAACCATACTTTCAACTAAACGAATGGCAAATGCTATAAAGATTATCCGACAAAATATTAATCAATGGAAATCACTGAAGAAAACATCAGAAAAATTCATGAAAAGCTCAATGAAGTCTCACCGGTTGATTATGACTGCGGAAAGCTCTGCGGAGAAATCTGCTGCGTTTATGACAGCGAGGAGTTTCCAAATGATGATTTGATAATCTATCTGCTTCCGGGCGAAGAGACACTTTATGAAAACAGCAAATCCTTTGAACTCAAACACTTCAAAATCAGCGAAATAAAATATCCCCATTCATGGAAGGATGGAGTATACACGGTAAAGTGCACCAATCCGCCTAACTGCGAGCGTGAAATAAGACCCATCCAGTGCAGGACTTTTCCATTGATTCCCCACATCACCAAGGACAGGCGTTTTCATTTAATCTTTGATGACAGCCAGTATCCCTACAGGTGCCCCTTAATAAAGGACAATATAAAATTGAATGATGATTTTGTAAAAGAGACCTACAAGACCTGGAGATTTTTATTGAAAAACAGACTGGTCTATGATCTGGTGGATATGGATTCAAGAAAACGTGAAAACAGAAAAATTAAATATAAAAAAATAATATGAGGAAATGATATCCTCACATGCTTATTGAAATTTGATTGGACGTTCTTGCGCTATCATAGATTGATGTTATGATGTATTTTCCAGGTATCAGATTAATATTTAAAGACGCATAACCGTCACTGGCAGTTGTCCTTTCATAAAATACACCATTTACATTAAATCCGACAAGTTTACCGGCCATAGGATTTCCCTGACCGTCAATCAGTTTAACTCTGTAACGGGTTCCGTCCCTATATTTCATGGTAATGTCATTTCCATACAGTACAGGCAGTACAGTGACTGTATTTGAATATCTCAAACCGTTATACTCTGCCGTGATGATATAGACACCCGGATCAAGATTAATGTTCATACGGGCATAACCGCTTGCATTAATCGCCCTTTTATAGAATACACCGTTTATGTTGAAGTTAACAGTATCGTTGGCCTTTGCCGGAGTTCCGTCATCGTTCAATACCTTGATGTAGTACTGTGAGTCGTTTCTGTAATATTTTGTCAAGTCATTACCCTGAAGGAATGAAAGTACAGTGATTGTATTACTGTTCATTTCACCGTTGGTATTCATTGCGGTGATAACATAAACTCCAGGGTTCAAGTTAATGTTCATACGGGCAATACCGCTTGCATTGGTGTTTCTTGTATACATCACACCGTTTATGTTAAAGGTTATTGCAGTGTTTTTCAAAGGATTGCCGTTTGAATCTAAAAACTTGGCATAGTACTGGGTTGCATTTCTGTAATACTTTACGACGTCATTTCCGAAAATCGTGGTTTTTATGGTAATTGTGTTTTCAACATATGCGAATTCGTTTTCATCATCACCTGCAAAGACAGAAAGGATATTGGCTTCACCGGCATCAAGATTGATTGCAATGGATGCTTTTCCCTCACTGTTGGTTACCCTGTCATATGCATTATTATTGATATAAATCTTGACATTTTTTGAAGCGAGAGGATTTGAATTGGAATCGGTCAGGGTAACGTAATATCTGGAACCATCCTTGTAATACATTTCAAAATCGCTTCCGGTAATATTGGTATTTGATTGGTTGGAGAAAAGACATACTATGCTGTTTTTGGTGGTTGAGTCGTAATAATTGGTTTCACCGGCATAACTTGAGACGATTTCATGGTAACCATTTTCCAAATCATTCAAAGTCAAAGTAGCCTTACCCTGACTGTTGGTGGTTTTGGTGTATTTCCTGCCGTCAACGGTAATTGAAACAGATTTGCCTGACAGCGCTTTTCCGCTGGCATCGCTCAGTACAACCTCATAGTTTGCGCTTTGTGAAGAATCATTCAGGATAACATTGTTTCCTGTAAGTTTGGTTTTTGATTTGCCTTCAATGACATTGACCGCTTTTGATCCGCCGAAATTGGAGCTTGACACAGTTACTGTTACCTGACCGGTAGGGCCTGTGTACTGGCTTGTTCCGACGTTATTTTTAATTATAACAGTTGACGGATTGAAGTTTGGAGATGCTGCAACGCCATACATAGGCATTTCACCGTTGAGATTGGTGAAAGTGTTTGTTTTGAATCTTACAACTTCAGTGTCTGTGTTCTGTTTGATTTGGGAAGGTATTGTAAAGTCAATTACAGTCCATGTCCTTATATTTGAAACGTCATAATTGTGGATGTTGTTTTGCGCTACCTTGTTTTGTGAATTCCAGTAATTATATTCAAGGCTGTTTATTGAGCTTTGATAGGATTCAATGTCTGAACCGGTTGCGCTTGCATAATTGTTTTTGAAAATATTGTAGTTACCTGCAAATGCTGTATTTTCCAAAAATATTGCACCGCCGTACTGGGCAGAATTGCTTTCATATAATGCTCCCTGAGTGTTAAGCACTGAGTTCTGGGTGTAAATAGCTCCTCCGCTGTGGGATGCCCTGTTGTTTGAGAAGTAATTGTGATTGCCCAAAATCAGTTCCTTGACGTTGTTTGCTCTGATGGCACCTGCAGTGGAAGATGCTGTATTTGAATCGAATACGTTTTCACCTAAAATGTCAACACGTGTTGAATCAAGGAAAATCAGTGCTCCTCCAGTCGGTGCGGAGTTTTGAGTGAAGGTGTTTGTTCCTTTAATTGCCACATTGTTATTTGCAGAGTATATTGCACCTCCGGCTCCCAGAGCAGAGTTTTTGGTGAAAATATTGTTGGCATCGATATTGAGATATCCGCTGTATGAAAAGATTGCACCTCCGATATTGTTTCCGCCAACGTTCTGGCCGTAATCAGCCTTATTTGATTCGAATATGTTTTCACCATATATGTCCAGTCTTGTTGACTGCTGGTTGGCTATTGCTCCTCCAAGACTGCCTCTGTTTTCCCTGAAGATATTTTTACCTGACATGGTGAATGTGGAGAGGAAGAGATTGTTGTCTATAGCTCCTCCCCTGTAAGCTGCATTGGACTGGAAGAGGTTTTCCCCGCTTAAATAGAAAGTTGCGTTTTCGTTGTTTATTGCTCCGCCTTTACTGGTTGCATACCTTAACTTATTGTTTGTGAAAGTGTTTTTTCCGGTTACATTGGCAACGGCCTGGTGGTTGAAAATAGCACCTCCGTCGGAATTTGCCTCATTGTTGTTGAAGATAGATTCCCCTGACATGTAAAGAGAGGATTTTATCCTTGGATTTTCAAGGGATGCAAATGCGTTTAAAATCGCACCTCCTTTTCCCTCATCGACAGTTATGGTTGTCTGGCCTGTGAAATAGGCGCTGTTTGAATCAAAAGTATTTTTTCCGGTTATGACTAACTTGGATCCGAACTGGTTGGAAATGGCTCCACCGTCCTGCCATACACTGTTTCTGGAAAAGGTGTTGGTTCCGGACAATGTGACTGCAGCATCCATACTGTCACTTGCAATGGCTCCGCCGTTACGGGCGAAATTATTGGTGAACTGACAGTCGGTGACAGTGAGCGTTCCCATATTCAGAATAGCGCCTCCGTCGAAGTCTTCAGCCAAAGTTGATGCCAGATAACCGTTAGTCAATTTGACATTGTTTAATGTGAGCTGTCCTCCCGGAAGCACGAAAAAGATTCTACCAAGTCTGTTTGCATTTATTGTGTGACCGTTACCGTTTATTGTGACATTCCTGTAGTCATAAATGTTTATGTCCCGGTCACTGCTTGTACGAGTGATATCTCCAGTTAACTCAATAGTTCTTGACATGCCGATTGCATTTTCCAAACTGGCGAAATCTCCGGCTCCAACTTCTATTGAAAGAACATTGTCATCCGCTGGAGTTTCAAAAACAGTTTCATTATCCAAATCGGCCGCATTAACTGAGGATATAATTAATATCAGTGAAACGAATGATATTAAAAATAAAAGTATTTTGCTAATTTTCATTATTAATCCCTCATTTTTTTAATGATTATTGAAAAAATAAGCTAATCATTATATAAATGTATGTTAATAATGTATAAAAAAGCTTTACTAAAATCAGTGATTATAGTACTCGACACTGAAAATTATAAATACTATTGATTATAAATATTATAATCATGTCTAATCAAACATTAATTGAAGAATATCCTGGGATTATTTCCGAGATTCAAACGGAAATCAAAAAGTTAGAGAATGATAC
>NZ_JAZUMY010000065.1:0-33423 GCF_045603845.1 Methanobrevibacter sp. | reverse complement strand
TAATTATAAAAATTTTGCAGGACGTGAAAAAATGAAAGATGTAGCTCAAAGCCAGGATTTAGATTTGGTCTTTTTGATAGACAGAAGCGGTTCAATGCACGGATCAGAACAGGACACAATTGGAGGATTCAATTCTTTTATTGAAAAGGAAAGAAAAAAAGGGTTCAACACTAATGTTACAACAATCCTATTCGATGACAAATATGAATTATTATACAAAAGACAGCCAATTGATGAAGTTAAAAAACTCACTTCCGACCAATATTATGTTAGGGGAATGACCGCTCTTTTGGATGCAATCGGAAAGACTATTGTCACTCTTGATAAGGAAATCGACAACAAAGTCTTGTTTGTCATAATGACTGACGGTATGGAAAATGCTTCTGTTGAATTTTCAAAATCTCAGATTAAAAGCATGATAAGCAGCCACAATTGGGAATTCATATTCATAGGTGCAGACATTGATTCCTATGGGGAGGCGGCAAGTATCGGAATTAGAAGGTCACGCGTAGCCAATTATGAAAAATCTGCCCGTGGTGTTGAAAGATTATACCGTTCTATTGATAATGTTTCTAATTGCATGAGGGCTGATTGTGATTTGGATGAGGTTAATTGGAAAAAGGATTTGGAAGAATATGATTAAATTTCATATTCACTTTCATCTTTTAGGCCTAAATTTTCAAATGCTCGTTTCCGCCTCATACAGCTTTCGCAAACACCCCAGTGTTTGTATTCTCCTTTATAACAGGAGTAACTTAACTCCATTGGAGCACCAACTTCAAGACCTAACTCAACAATTTCCTCTTTATTTAAATCAATGGCTGGTGCTTCAATTTTAATATTTTCAGGAGATCCGACTTTAATCAATTCATTAAATTCATTTAAATATTCTTTGGAATTGTCTGGAAAAGTAGCCCCTTCCTCACAGTTCCAGCCAACAATTATTATCTCAGCACCAATGCTTTCCGCATAGGAAGCTGCAATGGACGTAAAAACAGTATTTCTGGCAGGAACCCAAACGCTGCTTGCACTTTGCAATGATTTTTCTTCATCATCTAAATCATCGTAGCCGACTTCCGGAATGTCCTCATCAGTATTCAGGCTGGACGTGCTGATTTCAGCCAGCCAATCCAATTCAATCACGTGGTGGTGAAAGCCCATCTTTTCACAGATTCTGCGTGAAGCATTTAATTCCTGGGTAAATGCTTTCTGTCCGTAGTTAAATGTTATTGCATGAATTTCATAATCTTTGGCGTAGACGCTTGCTGCAACTGTACAGTCAAGCCCCCCGGACAATACTGCTATTGCCTTTTTCATTTGATCAGCTCCTTCACTTCTCTTAAGCTCAGATTTTTGTCATCGGCTATTTTTTTCAGGTCTTCGTATTCCGGCCTTTCAGAAATCACTTCTCCATTGACATAGCCTATTTTGAAAGTGACTTCATACTCATCGCCTTTAATGTCAACGGTCTTTTTGACAAATTCCCTTTTAGCTATTCCTCTATGTAAATTCGGGGCGATTCTAATGCCTAAACTGCCAGTATGCTTAAAAATCAAATTAACTAATTCGTCACGTTTGCTTTTTCCGGAAATGACTTTCAAAAGGCTTCCCTGACGATTTTTCTTCATTATTATTGGGGTAACTGATACGTCTGAGGCTCCGGCATCAAGCAGTATGTCAAATAGGTAGCCAATCTCTTCGCCCGTCAAATGGTCGATATTGGTTTCGATGACATCTATTGTATCGCTTTCATTAACATCAGCCGTTTGGATAATTCTTAAAACGTTCGGATGGTCGAAATCTTTACTTCCGGCACCGTAGGCTACTTTGTCCGCTTTTGCCTGCGGAATGAACTCCTTGATTTCATCACAAAGCTCTGCATATATTGCACAGCCCGTTGGAGTTGCAAGCTCGCTTGCCACAGGTCCTCCAACAAAATTAAGTCCTTTCAATATTTCCAGAACGGCAGGCACTGGCACCGGCAGGATTCCATGGGCAGTTTTAACCTGTCCACCTCCTACGGCTATCGGAAGGCCTATGACTTTTTCTTCATTCAGATTTAAGGAGTAGTATGCCCACACAGATCCAATGACATCGGCAACTGCATCGCTTGCGCCGACCTCATGGAAGTGTATCTCTTCCAGAGTCTTGCCGTGAACTTTTGACTCGGCAACAGCCATTCTTTTAAATATATTTAGGGATGTTTTTTTAATATCTTCATCCAAATCAAGGCCGTTTATTTTATCGACCAGTTCATTATAATGAATGTGGTCTTTTTTATCAAGCATTTTCACATGACAATATATAGAATCAATACCATTTTTATTAGTTTTTTCAAAATTCACATCAACTTTTCCGACAGTACTGGCGCAATATTCCATCACTTCTTTCAGTTTATCGCAATCGGCACCCAAATCGACAAGTGCACCAATAATCATGTTTCCAGATATTCCACTTCCCTGTGGATCTATAATAATTGCCATTATAAAAACTCCTTAAAAAATATTCTTAACATTTAATAATAATTTTGTTTAAATAGTATTAATAGTATTGGTGATATTGTGTTATTGAAAGAAGCAACTTTTAGAAACCTTTTGTATAAGATGATTATTGTCAAATCCAAAAAGGATGCTGAATACCAGGAAAGGTTATTCAACATTGATTCAATAGATTTGGATAATATAGAAGAGGAATTCAGCAACATTCCAATTGAAAATGAGGTTAATGCGATGCTGCTTTTTCCTTATCTTGACTATACTCAGGGTTTGTCATTTCTTATGGTTGCAAACGGACTGATTGAAGGCAATACAGTTACCTTTTATGAACGTCCGAATTTCGATAATTTTCAAATAATAAGAAAAGGTACTTTGAACGATAAAGAGATATTCTATCTTAAGGATTTGCTGATAAACAACGATTTCGATTTGGAGTATTATGTAAACTATGCAATTGACCGCACTGAAAGCTATAGGGGGGATGCTGAAGTGGAAACACTTAGGGCATTTTCAGAAATTGATTCCTGTAGAAATGAAGACTTTCCGGATGACTTTCTGGCATATTTCTTTAAGGAAGGATTGAATCCTGAAGGAATGTGGGTCAGAGGCAAGGAACTTAAAAGGGATCATATCGTGACGGAATTGCTTAATCAGCCTAATCAGGATTTTGGAATTAATGCAGGTGATACTGTTAAAATTATCGTATATGAAGATGAATCTGGCGAAATATCATGCATTGCAGATTTGAGGTGAGCAAATGAAAAGAGTAAATATTATTGAAAAAGATTATGGGGTTTTTATTAACAATCCGAAGAAATTCATGGCTATGAGTGACTTTACGGTAAGTCATGGAATAGACATTGTCGATAATGTTAATATCATTATAGCAAAGGATGATTTTGAAAATCTGGCCAAAGAATCAAATAATCAGGAAGAGAGGTTGTATATTGCCCATGAAGTGGATTCCATTAACTTTTTCAAGGATTCCTTTGGAGATGTAACGTTATATACATTCGTGACAAATGATGTGGATGTGGAAGAGTTCACTGATAAATTGCAGGTTGCAAACTCACCAAAAGGTTTTGGGGAAGCGAAAATAGATATAAGTCATGTCATCTACATTGACAAGGTACTCACCAAAAAAGACCTGTTGAAACTCTTTAAAAAAGTATCCAAAGCCAAAGCAAAATATCTGGCAAGTCTGAACTTACCTATCCATATCAGCAATATTTTAAATACAAACGACTTTTTAGCTGTTTTATGCAATGTTCCAGACGAAAAAGACCCTAAATTCGATAAAATCAATATATTTGAATTGGGTATCGGTGATGCAATAGAAACTTCAATCGATGAGTCATTCAAAAAAATTGGCTTGACATTTGGAGTGCTGGATTATCTTGTGTCTGAAGGAATTCTGATAGGTGATTTGATAGACGCCGGTTTTGAATTGCTTGATGGTGAAGCAACTGACGAGTTAAGCCAGAAAATGGAAGACCAGCTATTAAAGTCTCTGGCGGACATAAATGTGATTACTCTTCTGATGGCAGCAATCAGAACAGAACAGGACTTCAATGAAAACAGGATTCGCGAAATTGACATTAATGATGATTCACTCAATCTTTATTCCGATGAAATGCTGGGATTGGCTGTTTCTAATCAGATTGCGGGAACCAATGCAGCATTCAATTTCAAACGTTACTATGCGGCCAAACCTGGAGTATTGGCATATCTGCCGCCTGTGCTGGACAGTATTTTTGCAGGACTGATTGCGGGCTGCATGTCAAAAATTCTTGAGGAATAAAAATGGAAAATGATGATTATTTCACTGAAGAGGGATTTTCACCCATCAAATCTCTTTTGGGGTTATTGACTTTTTCAACAATACTTCCCATTAACGTATTCACGTCAATTGAATATATGACACGCATGACCTGGTGCTGGCCGTTTTTACATTTGATTGTCGGTGCTCTTGCGGCAGCTTGCGGTTTTATATGTGGGCAGTTCCTCCATTTAAACGTATTTTTCACATCAGTATTAATTTATGCATTTCTGATGTTAATAACAGGTTATAATCATCTTGACGGCGTAATGGACATGGCTGATGGAGTCATGGTCCATGGGAATCCTGAAAAGAAAATAAGTGTTGTCAAGGACTCATCAGTTGGGGCCGGTGGAATAGCAACGCTGTTTCTGGTCGCATCCCTTACAATTGCCGGAATTAACAATGTTTTGGATTATAACTTTTTGATTGGAATAGTTATTTGTGAAATGGTGGCTAAAAGTTCACTTTTAACAACTGCACTGACCTCCAAGCCGTTAACTCCAGGAATTGGAAGTTATTTTATAGTTTCAACAAATTCCTTTAATTATGCGCTGTCTACAGTCATTGTAGCTATTATAGCATTTTTATTGGGTGGAGTCATAGGATTGATAGGTCTTCTGGGAGCTGTCGTTTCAGGATTTTTAATATCAGTCATTGCAAAAAGAAACTTTGGCGTTGCAAATGGCGACGTATTGGGCATGAGCAATGAATTTGGAAGGTTGATGGCATTGCTTTTCATGTCAGTAGCTTTATATTTTTTATAATTTGGTGATAAAATGAATGTTAATGTTTTAAGATTGGATCATAGATTAAAAAGAGATACCCGTATCACTACTCACGTATGTTTAACCGCCCGCGCATTCGGAGCAAGCAAAATCTATCTTGCGGGAGAAGAGGACAATAAACTAATGGACAATGTAAGAGACACTGTCAAAAGATTTGGGGGCAGCTTTGAAATCGAACACACTGGCTCCTATATGGGAGTAATTAATAACTGGAAAAAGAACGGCGGCAAAGTCGTTCACCTGACAATGTACGGCTCACAGGCTCATGAAGTGGCTCCGGAGATAAGAAAAGACGGCAGTGATATATTAATTATTGTAGGAGGTTCCAAAGTTCCTGGAAGAGTTTATAAGGCTGCGGATTGGAACGTGTCCGTCACTACTCAGCCCCACTCAGAAGTCTCATCTCTGGCCGTATTCCAGCACTTGCTGATGGATGGTAAGGAATTCGATTTGGAATTTGAAAATCCCGTATTGGAAGTCATACCGACAGCACACGGTAAAAACGTAAATATTCATGATGAAAACTGTTAGGATATGAAATCGTCCAATCTTTTAATGGCTTTCAGTTTTTCATCTTTTTTTATTTTTGCCTGGTCAAGGGCATCTTTTATAGTTTGAATAGAATGGTCATAAACCTCTTTATCAACAGGGTATGGAAAACCGTCCTTTCCTCCGTGTGTAAAGCTGTATTTAACAGGGTCTTTCCAGCTTGCAGGCTCACCATAGACCAGATCGGATATTAATGCAAGCGCTCTGATTTTTTTGGGGCCAATTCCTCGAAGCAGAATCAGTTCCTCATAGTTTTCCGGCTGGATTTCCCAGGCATTTTTTAAAACTTCAAATTCCTTATCTGAAATGTCCATGTCAAGCACAGGATGATGGGAAGGCATCGTAAAGTCTTCCAAAAGCATCTGATTGTCTTTCCTTTTGAAATACTGTCTTAAATGGTCAGGATTATCATTGATTAAATCAACACTTATTTTTTGTGCCTCTTTGCTTTTTTCATCAGTCATATTCAATGTTTTCGGAGTTTTCTTATCGCAGGATATTCCGCTATGGGGATCCAAAAGCAGATCGTCAACCTCTTCACCCATCCAGTGATAACGGCGGGCATATTTGTTGTCGGTGTTCATTCCCTGCTGTATAACTGCCCAATCACCTTTTTCAGTGACGAAAAAGTTATGCTGATATAATGTGTATCCGTCCTGAATGCAGGAATTGTCAATTTTTGCGGATAACTTGCTTGTTTCAATCAGTTTGTCTGTAGTTTTCGTGTTCAGATTAAATATGTCTCCAGCATGTGCAATTCCGTCGGGAGTTTTACGGGATTTTGCCCCTTTTCCTCCGCTCAGGTAAATTCCATGTTCTTCGGGAGATAATGATTCCTTAAGAGCACCCAGTGTGGTGGTTGTGGTTCCTGAGGAATGCCAGTCAAATCCTAAAACGCAGGAAAATGCCTGAAACCAGTATGGATTTGATATTCTGCGAATAAATTCGTTCAGACTATACTCTTCAATTATTACGGATGTGAGCGCTCCTGATAACTCAACCATCCTTGAAAATAGCCATCTTGGGGGATGCCCTCCATGTAAGGGTAAATTGACTGCTCCTCGTCTTTGCATAATTTATATTTTATTGAATTTAATTTATAAATCTGGTGAGAGCATCTGAACACTAATTTTTGTAGTTAAATAGTTAGATATAAAACACAATAAATACACTAATATATATAAAAAACACATTAATATATAGGAATATAGTTAGTACTGTTTGGGGATGTCATGATTTTTAAGGAAATAAACAAAGAATATGTTGGCAAAATATTGTTTTTTCTTTCATTAATACTGTTTTTAATATCAATTTCAAAAATCAATTTTGGATTAAATGTTGATGAGGCATTTTCATTAATGATTACAAATACTAATTTCCTTGAAACTATCCATTTAACTGCGATTGATGTTCATCCGCCATTGTATTATCTGATTCTAAAATTATTTTTAGGTGTTTTTGATATTTTCGGATTCGATCCCATAATATCTGGCCAAATTCTTTCTATTTTACCAATGGCTTTATTATTGCTCATAGATTTTACAAAAATTAGAAAAGATTTTGGATGGTTGGTATGTGGAATCTACGCCATTTGTATTGTGAGCATGCCTAATTTCATGTATTATACTTTAACAATACGAATGTATTCTTTTGCAATGTTTTTTGTCACGGTAACATATTTAATAGCCTTTGATTTAACTAAAGCATCTTCATTTAAAAATTGGATTTTATTAACGGTATTTGTGATTTTATCATTTTATACTCATTATTATGCGGTGATTGGATGTTTGATTATTTATCTAATGTTATTAATCTATTTTATTTTAAATAATCGTCAACAGATTAAATATTTAATTCTTTCAGGTATTGTATCATTTTTGGCCTATATTCCTTGGATTTACATTATTCTAACTCAAATAAATAAATATCATGATAACTATTGGATTCAACCGTTATATGGTGAACAATTATTGAGGACTTTCTGGTATGTTTTTTCTTCAAATACATTTTCTTCCATGATAATTGGTATCCTATTAGTATGTTCATTAGTTATTTTGATTTATTGCTTTATAAAAGATACTAATAAAGAAAAAATAGATTTCTTGGCAATTTGTGCTTTGTCAATTTTAATCTTTACCATAGTTTTCGGATTATTGATTTCTATTTTTATCATGCCTCTATTTAATGAAAGATATGTATTTCCAATTTTAGGTATCTTTTGGTTAGGATTTTCTATTTTATTGGCTAAAAATTATGAAAATAAGAAAATATTTGCATTCTGTTTAGTTATTTTATTATGTGCGAGCTGTATTAATACAATATATTATATAAACTCATCTGATATTGCTTCCAGGGATATGGAAATCTTGGGCAACATTACTTTTGAAGAAGGGGATGTTATAATTCATGATAATTTACATACGCAGCTTACTTTTGAAAGATGGTACTGTCCACAATGTGATAATTATAATTATTATGACTCTGATGTCAATTCCATGCAGATTATTGATGAAGCTTTTGCCAATAATCATACTGTGTGGGTTTTTTATAGGGATTCTGGAAGTACAAGACTAAGAGGTTCGGATGGTTCGTTATTAAATGCTCTTTCACAATTTTATAATCTTGAGCCTATCTCTAAATTAGAACCTGATCCTTTTAATAATATCCCTACGGAGATTTTTAAAGTTAATTCATCCAAGTAAACGAGAATTTTTTATAACTCCCTTAGTTATTATGCTTATTTAACATTCTGGCGGTTAAATTTGCATTCAAAAAAATCAAAAAATCTATTTTTGTGAAGATGTGTAATTAAAAAACGAAACTTTATTAAGTAGTATATAATATATTTATTAATGTTATAATGTTTATTAATTTATTATAGGAGCGTTATTATTATGGCAATTAAAGATGGCGATTTTGTTCGTGTAAATTTTACTGGTAAAATAAAAGAAAATGACGAAGTATTTGATACTACTTATGATGAAATAGCTTTAGAAGCTGAAATTTTTGATGAAAACAAAACTTACAAACCAATTCCTATTGTAGTTGGAGGAAACCACTTATTACCTGCTATTGAAGAAGAAATTGTTGGTCTTGAAGCAGGCGAACGTAAAACTGTTGAAGTTGAAAGTGATAATGCATTCGGTCCACGTGACCCTAAAGCTATACAATTAATCCCAATGAAAGAATTCAAAAAACAAGGTATGACCCCATATCCTGGTATGAGAATTTCAGCTGAAGGTGGAGAAGGTAGAATCTTAACCGTAAACGGCGGAAGAGTTAAAGTTGATTTCAACCACCCATTAGCAGGAAAAGACTTAATCTATGATGTTGAAGTAACTGAAATCATCGAAGACAATGAAGAAAAAATCAAAAGTATGATTGAGTTACATTACGCTAACCCTAATGTCGATTTGGAAAAAACCGAAATCTCAATTGAAGATGGCGTTGTAAGCATCCAATTGGATGAAATGGCTAAATTTGATCAGCAATCCTACATGGACATCACTTTTGCTAGATTCAGAATAGCTAAAGACATCTGGGAAAACATTGAAGAAGTTAGCAAAGTTAACTTTGTAGATGCTTTCGAAAAAAGAGAAGAAACTGCTGACGAAGAAGAAGATGAAGAATAATCTTCTTTTAATTAATTTTTAAGTTATTTTCAATAACTTTTTTACTTTTTTTTAATACTAAATACTTTTACCTTTACTTACTGCAACGATTCCAGGAATATTTTCTACTTTTAACCTGTAAAAGGCTTCCATTCCTTCACTTTCAAAAAGAACACATTCCTTTTCAGTGACCTTGCTTGTCAGCAATGCCGCAACGGGTGGTGTTATTACAAAAATTGAGTTGTTTTCATTTAAAGATTCAATAGTGTCGTCATGGAGCATTCCCTTGCCGATATGGATTTTCACACCGTTTTCACTTAAAAAGGGGATTGTTGATTCAATTTCCTCCTTGTTGCTTGTTGTCGGAGCTATTCCTGCATCGCTTACGGCAGTATGCATTATGGCAGCACCATTCAAATCAAAATCAAGTTTGTTCTGCTTTATCCGCTCGACAAGCTGTGGAAGTGCGGCATCACGGCCAGTAAACATCTCGCCGGAAATGGAAATCTGATCGCCCACATCAAGAGATAGAATTTCTTCATCGCTTACGGGTGTAGTTATTTTTTTCATATTTTCTTTTATTGCCTTTAATTTATTTTAATTTTCTCATTTTTTTCAAAAAAACTTTTGATTTCAATAATTATTTAAAGGTTTGAAAACAAATATATTACACATTATAATTTAATGATTTGTTTAGGAGATTGTAAATTTGATTATAATAAATGAAGATTTATGTAAAGGTTGTCACCTTTGCTTATTTATGTGTTATAAGAATGTTTATGCAATATCTTCCGAAGCTAACAAGAAGGGAGTGCAGCTTCCTTACGTTAATTTTGAAGATAGATGCACCGGCTGTGGTGTTTGTGAGGTAATTTGTCCTGACCAGGCTATCACAGTAGATATCAATAAAAATTGGTGGGTTGATAAGGAAGACAATTCTTTCAATCCTAAATTTTCAAATGGGAGAAAATAGGTGTTAATATGTCAGAAGAATTTTTTATTCAAGGAAATGAAGCTTGCGCTAAAGGCGCACTAAAAGCTGGTTGCAGGTTTTTTGCAGGTTATCCTATTACTCCATCCACTGAAGTTGCAGAAACTTTATCACGTGAACTTCCAAAAGTAGGGGGATCCTTTGTTCAAATGGAAGATGAAATCGCATCTGCAGGTGCAATTATCGGAGGTTCTTGGGGAGGAACCAAATCAATGACCGCAACATCAGGGCCTGGTTTGTCATTGATGCAGGAAAATATCGGTTATGCATTCATCACTGAAACCCCTATAGTCATTGTGGATGTTCAAAGAGGTTCACCTTCAACAGGTCAGCCTACAATGGCCGCTCAGGGCGATATGATGCAGGCCCGCTGGGGATCACATGGTGATTATGAACCAATTGCATTGTCACCTTCAAGCGTTCAGGAATTCTTTGATTTTACAATTAGAGCTTTCAATTTGGCTGAACAGTATAGAACTCCGGTATTTGTCATGGCTGATGAAATCATTGGACACATGAGGGAAAAAATCACCGTTGAAGATGACATTGAAATCGTTGCAAGGAAAATGCCTGAAGATAAAGATAATTTTTTACCTTTCAAAAATGTTGAAAACGGTACCAATCCTATGCCTGCATTCGGTGAAGGTTTCAATATCCATGTAACCGGTTTAACTCACGATGAAAGAGGTTATCCTGACACAAATGATCCTGAAACTCATGACGCACTGGTTCAAAGATTATGCGACAAGGTACTGAATAACAGGGATGAAATCTGTTCCGTACAGTCCAAATACTGTGAAGACGCCGATGTTGTCATCATATCTTATGGTGCTCCTGTAAGGTCTGCTTCAGAAGCTGTGGAAAAAGCAAGGGCCGAAGGCAAGAAAGTAGGTTACATTAAACTTAATACTCCATGGCCTTTCCCTGAAAAACAGGTTAAGGAATTGTCTAAAAACGCATCAAGTGTTCTTGTCGTCGAATTGAACTTAGGTCAAATGTTTTATGAGGTTGACCGTGTCCTGAGAAGGGATGCCAATGTTTATCTTATGGGACAAGTTGGCGGATTAATGCCTACTCCTGATGAAATATTATCTAAAATCAATGAAATAGGAGGAAATTAAATGTCTGAGAAAAATAAATTCACTCCATATATGAGAGAGGACAGGCTTCCTCACATATTCTGTCCTGGATGTGGAAACGGAACCATTATGAATGCTTTCCTGCAGGGAATGGAAAAGGCGGAAATGGACTTTGACAATATTGCAATGGTTTCCGGTATCGGATGTTCATCAAGAATTCCAGGTTATATGAATTGTGATTCCCTCCATACAACTCACGGAAGAGCATTGAGTTTTGCAACCGGTTTAAAAACCGCAAATAAGGATTTAGATGTTGTAGTTTTCACAGGTGACGGTGACTGCGCATCCATAGGCGGTAACCATTTGATTCATGCCGCCAGAAGAAACATCAATCTGACTGTTATCTGTATCAACAATAATATTTATGGAATGACTGGTGGTCAAATCAGCCCTACTTCTCCTAAAGGAAGTTTTGGAACTACAGCACCATATGGAAATATGGATACTCCATTTAACTTGGCGGAACTTGTAGCTGCCGCAGGCGCAACATATTCTGCAAGATGGACCACAATCCAGATTGAAAGCCTGGTAACAGCTATTAAGGACGGTCTTAAAAATCCGGGTTTCTCATTCATTGAGGTCGTAACCCAATGTCCGACTTATTATGGCCGTAAAAATAAACTCAGAACTCCAACGGCAATGGCAGTCACTTTAAAAATGAATACAGTATTCAAGTCAGCTGCCGATAGGATGAGGAAAAAAGACTTGGAAGGAAAAATAGTCGTTGGAGAATTCGCTAATTCACAAAGACCTGAATTTACAGACAATATAGAAAGAATTAGTGAAGAGAAATTTGGTAAGAAAACTTTAATCAATTCAGCTTATGAAGAGGAGTTATAATGAGAACTGAAATCAGAATCGGTGGATTTGGAGGTCAGGGAGTAATTCTTGCAGGAATTATTGTTGGTAAGGCTGCAAGTATTTTTGATAAAAATGAAGCTGTTCAAACTCAATCTTATGGTCCTGAAGCTCGTGGGGGAGCTTCAAAATGTGAAGTTGTTGTCAGCGACACTGAAATCGATTATCCTAAAGTGCAAAGTCCGGATATTCTAGTGGCCATGTCTAATGAAGCGTTAATTAAGTATATTGTTGATTTAAAAGATGAAGGAACTTTGATTGTTGATCCGGGAACTACGGATGTGGAAGATGTTCGTGAATTCATAGATCAGCATAACATTAAAGTTTATGAAGCTCCTGCAACCCAAACTGCAAACGATGAAATCGGTCTTAAAATCGTTGCCAATATTGTTATGGTTGGAGCTATTACAAAAATCACTGAAGTTATATCTCAGGAAGCTGCTATTGAAGCTATTAAGGACAGCGTTCCTGCTGGAACCGAAGAGAAAAATATCAAGGCGTTTGAAGCGGGATATAATTTAGTTTAAAAATAGGTGAATATTATGAGGTTTTTCGAAAACGTAGCAAAAAAAGTATTTAATCAAGAGGGTATTTCCATCCTTGAAGGAAATGTTGCATATTCTCCGGAAGAGGCTGTAGCAATCTGTTCAGAAATGGGAGTGCCTGTTGTAGTTAAGGCACAGGTTTTAACCGGGGGAAGAGGAAAAGCGGGTGGTGTAAAATTCGCAGACAACCCTGGTGAAGCTTTAAAAGTTGCTGATGAAATTTTAGGAATGGAAATTAAAGGTGAAAAGGTAAAACACCTTTTAATTGAAGAAAAAGCAGACATTATCAATGAATATTTCTTAAGTATTTCCATTGACAGGTCAGAAAAAAGGCCGCTAATCATGGTAAGTAAAGAAGGTGGGGTTGAAATTGAAAATCTCGCAAAAACAAATCCTGAAAAAATCATTAAATATTATCCTCAACCTTTAATCGATTTCTTGCCATATGAAGCTCGTGAAATCGCCCGTAAAATGGACGTTCCTTCCGAATTAATCCCTCAAATGGGAGATGTCATCTGGAAATTGTATAATGTATTCGATAAGTATGACTGTGAAATTGCAGAAATCAACCCTCTGGTTTTAACTCCAGACGGATTAATTGCCGCCGACGCTAAAATGGAAGTTGAAAATGATGCATTGTACAGACACCAGGACCTGGTCAACATGCTGCACTATAAGAAGAAAGCAGTGGACTTTGTCAAATTGGACGGTGACATTGCTGTAATCGGTAACGGTGCAGGTCTGACATTGACTGCAATGGACATGATTAAGTTAAATGGCGGAGAGCCAGCAACATTCCTGGATATTGGTGGTGGAGCATCAGAACATATTATCAATCAGGCATTAAACATTGTTTTAAACTATGATCCTGTTAAAGTAGTCTTTTTAAATGTTTTGGGCGGTATTACCAAGGCTGATGATGTTGCCCGTGGTGTCATCAAGGCATTGGAAAATTCAGACAGGGAAATACATATTGTAATTAGGCTGACCGGAACCAACGAGGAAGAAGGTCAAAGACTTCTTGAAGAGGCAGGCATTCCATATGAGATTTCCATGGAAAAGGCCGCTAAAAAGGCAGTCGATTTATGCAATGAACTTAAGGCGAAATAAATGAAATTTTTTGCTATTAACGGAAGCCCCAGAAAAGCTTTCAGTACGGCGCAGCTTTTGGACAAATCTCTTGAAGGAATAAAATCCGCTCTTCCGCAGGCCGAGGTTAAAAGAGTGGATTTATATGACATTCCTTTCAATGGTTGTAAAAGCTGTTTTGCCTGTAAAAAAAGAAATGGTCGTCATTATGGTCGTTGTGTCTATAATGATGATTTTAAACCTATTTTAAATGAAATTACTCAATCTGACGGAGTAATTTTAGGTTCACCTGTTTACTTCGGTGATTTGACTGGAAATATGAGATGTTTTTTGGAAAGATTCATGTTTCCTTTCCTAGCTTACAGTGCCGTTGAAACGGTAGAACACAAGAGAATGCCTCTGGCATGCATATACACGATGAATGTTTCAGATGAGTCCTCTTATCTGGCAGGCTATCATGATTTGTTTGGCCGATATGAGGATACTCTGGAGAGGATATTTACAAAACCAGAGCATCTCTATGTTCATGAAACATATCAGTTCAAGGACTATTCAAGATATGTCTCTGACATTTTTGATGAAAAGCAGCGAAGAACTATTCGTGAAACACGTTTTCCAAAAGATTTACAATCCGCTTTTAAAATTGGTCAGAATATAGCCAAAAGAGCTATCGGTGATTAGTCTTCTATTTTTTTAATAAAAAAAGTTCTTTAAAGAAATTAATTCTTTAAAGATTATAATAAAGTTTCAAATCCTTTTGTAGCAAGTAATCTGGTAAATGAACCTTCAGGCTGCATTAGGATATTTCCTTTTGAGTATTGGTCTAATGCGGTTTGAACCATTGTGCTCTTTTTGTTAGGATCTTGTGCAGCTTGAGCAAGGGCTTTAACTAAAACCATTACTGCATCTCCCCTTGACATGGTTCCAGGAACATTTTCATTTCCGGCATATCCGTTATATGCATCATTTTCCCGTATAATATCTTCGGCACTTAGGTTAGTTGGCTCACCATCCACTTCAAGAGGTGCAACTGAGTTAATAACTGCATCAATACCGTCAGTATAAACGATAACAACAGCATCTGCCTTCATGCCTGTGTTATATTCCACGATTTCTTTTGCATATTCCATACCCTGTTTTGCTCCATCCCAAAGACAGTCGTGCAATAGCATTCTTCCGCTTAGTCCACCGGGAGCGGACTGGGTAGGGTGTGCTTTACCTCCAGGATATACTGGCGTATAATTTTGCAAGGATCCATTTTCTAAGTGAACCATAAATGCCATATCCACAGCACCGTTTGGTTGTTCTGTTTTGTCTGAAGCTAAAACCAGAATGTTTTTACTTTCTTCAGTTAAATCAGGACCAACCATAAGTGCTCCAGCTATAATAGTTAATAAACCGATAAGAATAACTAAAAGTATGGCAATTATCAGCTTTTTTCTTCTTCTCATTTTATTTTCACATTCTCCGTTTAATTAAAGAATCAGATTATCATATAAAAGTAAATTTTATATTATTATACTATGTAAATTAAGCTATATAAATATTTTTTAACAAAAAATAGGATAAAAAGGAAATTATTCCTTTTTGTCTTGTTTAAATAATTCAGCTATTCCCGCAACAGACCCTAAAACACCGCTTGATTCCAATGGCAGGAATACTTTGTTTGATTTGCCGTCAGCAATTTTTTCAAGTGATTCCAGGTATTTGATAGCTATCAGTCCGTCATCAGGTTTTCCGTCATGAATTGCACTATAGACTTTTTCTATCGCCGCTGCTTCACCTTCAGCCTTAAGTATCTGTGCCTGTTTGTCCGCTTCAGCCATTTTTTTAATGGACTCTGCTTTACCTTCTGCTTCCAGGATTGCTGCCTGTTTATCCCCTTCGGAACGGGTGATTTCGGATTGCTTATATCCTTCAGCTTCAAGAATGGATGCACGTTTCATCCTTTCGGCTTTCATCTGTTTACTCATGGCTTCAACGATGTCTTGGGGAGGTTCAATCTTTTGAATTTCAACACGAACCACTTTGCTTCCCCATTTGTCTGTGGCAACATCTAAAACTTCACGCAATTCCGCATTGATCATTTCACGGGAGGTCAATGTTTCATCAAGTTCCAGATCTCCAATAATATTTCTCAGATTTGTCTGTGCAAGTTTGGTTATCGCATGATAGAAGTTAACGACATTATATACTGCATTGAAGGCGTCTACAACCTCATAAAAGATTACGCAGTCAACAACAACCACAGTGTTGTCTTTTGTAATGACCTCTTGAGGAGGAACGTCAACGACCTGTTCTCTTAAATCAACTTTTTGGATTGTCTCAATGAACGGAATTAAAATAACAACTCCGCTTTCTGCTGTTCTGCTGTATTTTCCCAGTCTTTCAATTACTCCTTTCTCATATGGTCTTAAAATTTTAACGGACTTCAATCCGATTATAATTAAAATTATCACTACAAGTATCATGATTTCAATTATCATCCAATTCATCTCCTTAAATTTTTTCAGTTACTAGTTTGATACTGTCTATTGCCGTTATTTTTACAGTATCGTTCACATCAACTTCATCCGGAATTATCGCACTCCATTTTTCCCCACGAACATTAACGATGGCTTCATTATCTCCTAATTTTTTAATGACGGTTGCCCGCATTCCGATTAATCTTTCTGATGTGGCCTTTTTTGTCGGTTCCTCTGTCACTTTAACTGCAAATTTTCTTGTAAGAAATATCAATATCACTGACAAGATGATGAATACGCAAAACTGAATGTAAACATCAAAGCCAAGATAGTTCAAAGCGGCTGATACAAGTGCGCTTACGCCAAACCAGATTAATACGAAGGTGTTTGTGGTTAATTCCAGTATGATAAATGCAGCTGCTATAAATATCCAAATAAGAATATCCATAATATCACAATTAATTATAGTATTTCTGAATGTATTTAACATTTTCTAAAAAATCTTAATTAATGATGAAAGTTAAATATCTGTATAGGTGAGAATTATGCTTATTAATATAGGTGCTGAATTTGGTACGCATTTAGAATCCAGTGATATTGCAACAGAACTGGTCGATATTTTAAATAAAATCCCTGAAGATGAATTTATTTTGGATTTCAAAGAAGTGATATTCATCACTATGAATTTTGCTCAGGCTTATTATATGGCTAAGCTGGAATCTTCAAAAAAGATTTCGGAAATTAATCTCTCAGACAGCATTAAGGTTACAATGGGCGCTGCTGATGAGGCAGTCAACCCTTAATTTATTTTTTTTCATTCCAAAAGAACAACACGACTTACTTCGGACTCGTTTGTGATTTCTCTGCCGCATTCATGTGCGATTTTTTGGGCGAACTCTTTCACTTCATTGAATCTCGGCATATTCTCAAGGGTCAGCCTTTCACGGGATGATCCGACGAACATGTATGCTTTGACTTCAACAAAATCCGGGTTTGCCTTATCTATCAGCTTGGCATACATTTCAGGGTTAACCATATTTCTTCCCTTAACGCAGGTGTTTCTTATGCATGTGCGTGAGCTGAAACTGGAAAGCGTTTCAAGTGATTCATTTAAATTGTTCCATGCATCATTTATTCTTGGCCTGCACAGGTCTTCATATATTTTGCTTGTAGGTGCATCTAAGGAAAGGTACAGTTGATAAGGATCATTTTCAAGGTTTCTTAATCTGTCAACGCACTGGCCGTTGCTGACGACAAATGTGGTGAAGTCCCTTCTGTTGAACTCTCCAATCAGTTCGTCGATTTTTGGATAAAGCGTCGGTTCGCCTGCCAGTGAAATTGCGGCATTTGTAGGGCTTTTCATCTCTTCCAGCTTTTTGGGATTTGCCTTGTCATTACCGAAATATCCGCACAACAGGTTATTTTGGGCTTCAATAGCTCCGTCAACTATTGTTTTTGGGTCATCATACTCTTCGTCTTCCCATTGGGTTTGGGTATATGTCAGATCTCTCCAGCAGAATTCACATTCCTGCTGGCAATTTGGAACTGCAGGTGACATCTGAAGACATCTGTGGGATTCGATGCCGTAGAACTTTTCCTTATAGCAGACTCCCTTGTCCACAAGGCTTTGGCGAGTCCAGTGGCAAGTTTTCACTGCAGCATGACCGTGATTTCCTACAAACCTATATCCGCTTTTCTCTAGTTTTTCCAGTTGGCTCTTATTGAATGACATAAAATCACACTTATTTTTAGTTTTGTTAGTAATTAGTATTTTCGTTTTTTACAAGATGACATCAATATTGCCTTGATGTGAAAATTATTCAATGATTCATAAGTTAACTATATTAATGTTTAATTATCTAGTTAATATTCATGAAATTATGGAACAAAAATCAAGAAAAATTATTTTTTAGCCAATGCAGCAACTTTGCTTCTCCCGAACAGCTGTTCAATCAAACGGATGACGGCAGATTCGTTGCATATTGGCCCAAAAGTTATAGAGGCAAGAAAACCACATTGCAGTCTAGAAATTCTCTGATTGGAAAATTCAGTGAAAAATGGGTCGCTGATCTTTTCCGAAAAATTATTTCGGATGAAAATCTCTTCGTCATCAGGCAGGCACAGATTCCGGCCATTGGAATTTCATATAAATCCCCCGCTGACGTGGTTATTGCAAGCAGAAATAAGAAAGTATTAAGGCCTGAGGATGTAAAAATAATATTTGAAGTTAAAATGTCTGTTGTCTGGAATTGGGAATATGACATCAAATCAAATTCATTAACCGAAATTGGTGACTATAGAATGCACAAGGGAAAGCCAAGCTTCACCCGTTCGGATTCGATTCTAAAGGCAATAGGCAAATGCATCGATATTAGGGTATCCTCCCTGAAAGCCTCCAAAATACCATTGGTTGTCATTGGAAATGCTCCTCTGTCCAATGGTTTCTGCAAAAAGGCTGACTATCTAAAAAATGCGGGTATTATCCAGGGATTCTGGTCACTGAATCCATTTCCGTTAAATCATGGAAATACTCGTAAAATCACTCCAAATAAGGGTTTCATAAGATTTGATGATGTTGATGAACTTAAATTAAATCTTAACTTATTATTCAATGAAAACCTCAATTTCTTCTCGGGAATGGAAAGTCCTGAGCAGTTGGGAGAGATAATTGAAATGGCAAATACTGAAAATACCTATAGGGAAAAAGGTTTGAAATTTCTAAAGTTAATAAACGGGTCTTAATATGAGAAAAACAAAAACGTCCTCTTTCGGTTCAGTTTTGAGGGAAAGCCACGATTCAAAAGAATTCTATTCATCAAAACTTTTTGAAGAGTTTGAAATTCCCAAAAAAATTGAATATAAAGAAACTAAAATACCTGAAAAGGATTTAAATAAGTTATATGCAAAATCAAGTGAAAACATGGATGAAATTCCGGACAATTCCATTCATCTGATGATTACTTCACCTCCGTATAATGTTGGAAAGGAATATGATAATGACCTGACATTGCCGGAATATGAAAAGCTTCTGACCTCTGTTTTCGGTGAAACATATAAAAAACTGGTCACAGGAGGAAGAGCATGCGTTAATATAGCCAATATAGGAAGAAAACCATATATTCCTCTTCATATGCTGGTAATCAATATCATGCTGAAATTGGGTTTTCTGATGAGAGGCGAAATAATCTGGGACAAATCTGCCAGTGCCGGAGGATCCTGTGCCTGGGGAAGCTGGATGTCAGCATCAAATCCCGTTTTGAGGGATTACCATGAATACATTCTGGTCTTTTCAAAGGAATCCTATTCAAAAAACAAGGCCCAAAGCAAAATGGACACAATTTCAAAAGATGATTTCATCCAATGGACAAAAAGCATATGGACATTTCCTGCCGTCAATGCCAAAAGAATAGGCCATCCTGCTCCGTTTCCGGTTGAACTGCCTCATAGATTAATTAATTTGTATAGTTATGAAAATGATGTGGTTTTAGACCCTTTTTGCGGTAGTGGAACTACTTGTCTTGCGGCTATTCAAAATAATCGAAATTATATCGGTTATGATATTAATAAGGATTATATTGACTTGTCTAAAAGAAGAATTTCCAATCATAAGTCTTTTTAATAATGTATTCCAAATATATATTATAATAAGTTAATAATGGGGATAATATGAATACGCCAATAGTGATATTAAATTATAAAACTTATTTGGAATCTAGTGGTTTAAATGCTTTGAATCTTGCAAGGGATTTGGAGAGTGCTGCTGCGGAGTCAGGCATTACAATGGTTGCTGTTCCTCAAGCCGCTGATATTTACAGGATTAGTGACGAAACTTCCCTTCCTATTTTTGCTCAGCATATTGATCCGATTTCTCCGGGAGGACATACCGGAGGAAACCTGATTGAAACATTGGTTGAGTCAGGAATTTCAGGTTCTCTGATTAACCATTCTGAAAAAAGAATGCAGCTTGCAGACATTGACGAAGTTATTCAGTTATGCAGGCAAAATGACATAGAATCCTGTGTTTGCACTAATAACATCGCCACCAGTAAGGCTGTGGCCAGTCTGAATCCTGATGCCGTTGCTGTAGAACCGCCTGAACTTATCGGAACAGGAATACCAGTGTCTCAAGCACAACCTGAAGTTGTGGAAGATAGTGTAAAAGGTGTAAAGGCAATCAATAAGAATGTTAAAGTTTTATGCGGTGCAGGAATCACAAATGGTGATGATATGAAAGCAGCTATGGATTTGGGGGCAGATGGCGTATTGCTTGCTTCCGGAATTGTCAAAGCTGAAAGTCCAAAGGACGCATTGCTCGACCTTGTAAGTAAATTATAGATGAGTGGGAGTATGTCTGTTAATTTTAATACTATAGATGATTTTGATCTGGAAGATAAAACTGTACTAGTGCGTATTGATGTAAACTCTCCGGTAGATCCGGGCTCCGGAATTATTTTGGATGACACGAGATTGAAATTACATGCCCAGACAATTAAGGAACTGTCAAATAAAGGGGCTCGCGTTGTCATTCTTGCACATCAGAGCCGTCCCGGCAAAAAGGATTTCACCACATTATCCCAGCATGCTGAAGCATTATCTGATATTTTAAATTTAAAGGTCAAATATGTAGATTCCCTATTTTCATCTTCTGCAAAAGAAGCTATTCGTAATTTAAAATCTCATGAAATTCTTTTACTTGAAAATGTGAGGTTTTTCTCAGAAGAATCACTTTCAAGAACCCCATTAGAACAATCCAAAACCATTCTTGTAAGGGAACTCACTCCATTAATCGATTACTTTGTAAATGATGCATTTGCTGCAGCTCACCGTTCACAGGCATCATTAGTCGGTTTCACTGTCAACACTCCTTCAGCTGCAGGACGTGTCATGGAAAAAGAACTGACCGTTATTCAGGATGCACTGGATAATGTCCAACACCCATGCGTATTCCTGCTTGGCGGAATGAAACCTGACGATTCCATTGATGTGATGGAAAACGTATTGAGCAATGGAACTGCCGATTCAATATTGACAACAGGTATTGTAGCAAACATTGTATTGTGGGCAGCAGGCGTCGACATAGGACAGGTAAACAGAGATTTCATTGCAAGCCGTGGATATGAGGATATGGTTGCCAAATCAAAAGAGTTAATTGAAAGATTCGGCGATAAAGTTAAGTATCCTCTTGATATAGCTATTGACGGCGACGGCGAAAGGGTTGATATTGACATTGAGGAAATTCCTAATGAATCCATTTTCGATATTGGCGTAAAAACTATTGCTTATTATGCAAATGAAATAAGGAATGCGAAAACCATTTTTGCAAACGGACCTGCGGGCGTATTTGAAGATCCTAAATTTTCAATGGGAACAGAAGATTTGATAAATGCTATGGCTTCATCAGACGGATTTTCATTGATTGGTGGAGGTCATATTGCCGCTGCTACTGCAGGACTCGGACTTGAAGACCAAATGAGTCATTTAAGCAGTGGAGGCGGAGCCTGTATCAGCATGTTGGCAGGTAAAGAGTTAGCTGCTGTAGAAGCTTTAAAAAAAAGTAAAGATTAGCTATTAAAAATATTTAATAGCTCTTCAGATGCTTTTCTAGGATTGTCTGCACTCATTATTGCACTGACTACAGATAATCCTGCAATTCCAGTATCTGTTAATTCACAGGCATTATCCAAGTTAATTCCTCCAATTGCAACTACTGGAATATTTATTGATTCGACAATTTCTATTAAGTCTTTTTTTGTAACGCTTGGAGCATCATCTTTTGTAGCGGTTGGAAATACTGCTCCAGTACCTATATAATCAGCACCATCGCTTTCTGCTTTTTTTGCTTCTTCGATTGTTGCCGCTGAAACCCCAAGGATTTTATCTTCGCCGATTAATCTGCGGGTAACATCGCACGGCATATCGCTTTGTCCAACGTGCACGCCATCAGCATCAATTGCCAATGCAACATCAACCCTATCGTTAATTATCAAATCAACATCATATTTTGTTGTAATCTTTTTAACTTTCAATGCCAAATTATAGAAGTCCAAGGTATCGGCTGTTTTTTCTCTAATCTGAACTACCTTAACTCCTCCTAAAATAGCTTCTTCAATGGTTTTTAAAAATTTTTCCTCATCGTCACTGTTGTCAGTTACAAGATAAAGGGATAAGTCTATATTTTTCATAATATCCTAATTTTTGATTCATTTACCAGCTCTTCTGCATCTGTTTTGTATAATGCATCAATCAGAAATGTTCTAAATGAGCCAGTTCCCAAGTCATTTTCATCAACTTTTGCCCTTGCCTTTTCACCGGCTTTATTCATTGCAAGAATGGCAAGTAAAGTTCCGTCAAATGAATCTGCCGCACCAACACAGCCTCCGACAATGGATGATAACATACAGCCACTGCCTGTTATCAGTGGCATCATTTCATCGCCTCCGTAAATGGCCACTGTTGTTTTTCCATCGCTTAGGATATCTATTGGGCCGCTAGCTAATATTACTGTGTTTAATTTTTCAGCGGTTTTTGCAATAATCTCTCCATTTGCCTTTATGTTTTCTTCACTTATAATATCATCATCACAGACATCCACTCCTTTTGCAGTGTTTGTCTCATCAATTACATTAAATAATTTTGATATGGTTTTTATTTCAGTTATATTACCACGGATTGCTGCAATGTCATTGTTTTTTATTAAATCAACTGTTGTACTGTTTCTAATTTCGCTTATTCCAACTCCAACAGGGTCTATCACGATAGGAGTATTAGTTTTATTTGCCTGTTTTGAACCAATTATCATTGCTTCGATTTGTTCTTTTCTTACGGTTCCAATATTGATTACCAATGCGTCTGCAATATTAACAATTTCTGCTACTTCCTGGGGATCATCAGCCATAATTGGTGATGCTCCAATTGCCAAAATAGAATTGGCACAATCATTTACTGTAACAAAATTCGTAATGCATTGGGTTAACGGATTTTTTTCTTTCACTTTATTCAATGTATCAGGTATCTTTTCAAGGATTTCATTTTCATTATTTATCATGATTATTAATTATAAATTAATTAATATTTAAAAATTTTGTTTTATTTTTCCTTTTTACGAAAACTATTTAAATAACATTTAATAAATAATAAAATGTTACATTAATTGATATTAATGTGCCTCGGTGGCTCAGTCTGGTAGAGCGCCAGACTTGTAATCTGGTGGTCGCGGGTTCAATTCCCGCCCGGGGCTTTTCATGATAAAAAATAATGTATATTTAGATACATTTATATATCAAGAAATGTAAATTATAATATGTTGTATGTTGATGGGACCGTAGGGAAGCTTGGTCGATCCTTTGGGCTTTGGGAGCCTGAGACTCCGGTTCAAATCCGGGCGGTCCCATTCGTGTCCCGCCTTAGCTCAATTTGGCAGAGCGTTGGACTGTAGATCCAAATGTTGCTGGTTCAAGTCCGGCAGGCGGGATTTCAATATTTTTATTCATAGTCATTTATCATTTTTTAAAATAATCTAGATTTTTAGAAATATTTATATATGATGACTATCATAATTAATTAATAGTGTATTATTACTAATGCATGAATTTAAGTTTCCTGCCTTGGTGGTGTAGGGGCTATCATGCGGGCCTGTCGAGCCCGCGACTCGGGTTCAAATCCCGGCCAAGGCGCTTAAATTACATTCGTTTCAAGGGCCCGTAGCTCAGTCTGGCAGAGCGCTTGGCTTTTAACCAAGCGGCCGCGGGTTCAATTCCCGTCGGGCCCGTTCTAATTTTATATTTAACTTTTCTAGCTGGAGGAAAAAATTTGAAAATAGATATTCAACAACATAATTTAGTACCAAAGCATGAAGTTATTTCAGAATCTGAAAAAGAATTATTACAACAGAATTCTGATTTTGATATTAATAACCTTCCAAAAATTAAAATTGATGATCCTGTAGTCAAAGAGCTTGCCAAATCAAGTGAAGTTTCTGCAGGGGATGTTTTGAAGATTACTCGTGATAGTAAGACTGCTGGAGAATTTATTTCATACAGAATTGTTATTGAAGGTTAGATAATTAATATAATTTTAGAGTAAGTTTATATTGTTTAATTTCGTATTTTATTTTTTTAGAAATTCATTATAAATTAGTTTGAGATGAATTATCTTTTAATTAGATAGTTGGGAGTAAATTAAGAATAATGATGAAAAATAATAGATAAGTTAAATTAATTATTTATGTTTATTTTTTTATTGTTTAATTTATTTATATTATGTTTACATAATGCTGGAGGAAGTCAATGACAGATAATAACTGGAAGTTAGTTGATGCATTTTTTGATAAATATGATTTAGTGGATCACCATATTAAATCATACAATGATTTTGTGAATAACAGAATTCAGAAAATCATTGACATCAGTGAACCTATTGTTATTGAAAACGATGAGACTGATGAAGAAACTGGTGAGCTCAAGAAGGTTAAATACACTGTAAAAACTGGTAAGGTTAATATTAAAAAACCTTTCACCCGTGAAGCAGATGGTTCCAATAGTGATATTTATCCTACTGATGCAAGACTTAGAAATTTAAACTATTCTGCACACATGTACCTTGAGATGGCATTGAATAAGGATGATGAGGAAAATCCTTTGGAAGAAGTTTACATTGGCGAATTGCCTGTAATGTTAAAGTCCGATTACTGTTATCTTAATGGTCTTAACGCAGAAGAATTATTAGAACATAATGAAGACCCTCAAGATTTAGGTGGTTACTTCATTGTAAACGGTTCCGAAAGAGCTGTTGTTACAATGGAAGAGATTGCACCAAACAAAGTTATTCTTGAACGTGTTAAGGATGTTGAAGATAGACATGCAAAAGCTGTTGTAACTTCAATCAGAAGTGGTTTCAGAGCTAGAATTACTTTGGAATACAAAAAGCCACGTAAAAATAAAGCGTTTTTAAGAGTATCTTTCCCATATGTTCCTGGTGAAATACCACTCGTTATTTTATTAAGGGCTTTAGGTTTATCTACAGACCAACAAATTATTACTAAAATTTCAGAATCAAACAATAATTTCCAAATGATTATTGCAGATGATATCCAAGTATCTGAAGAGGCACTCAAATTAGATCCTGAAGAGATGATGAGCCTTTCACCTGAAGAAAGGGAAGAATACTTGACTACAGCTGCTATCAAGTATATCGGAAATCGTGTTGCATTTAAAATGTCTGAGGATTATCGTATCCAACGTGCTGAAGAAGTAATAGACCGTTATTTATTGCCTCATTTAGGTGACAGCAAAGAAAGACGTGCTGATAAGGCTACTTATTTGGCTGAAATGACTGAAATGTTACTTGAAGTTATCCATGAACAAAGAGAACCTCACGATAAGGACCATTATACCAATAAAAGACTTAGAGTCTCTGGAGATTTAATGGAAGATTTATTCAGAGTTGCATTTACCAATTTAACTAGAGATATGAGCTATCAGCTTGAAAGAAGTATTTCCAGAGGTAAAGAACTTTCCATTAAACAGGCTGTTCGTAGTGATGTTTTAACTGAAAACATTAAACACGCTATTGCTACAGGTAACTGGGTTGGTGGAAGAGCTGGTGTAAGTCAGCTTTTAGATAGAACAAGTTATATGGGTACTCTTTCTCATTTAAGACGTGTTGTATCTCCTTTAACCAGAAGTCAACCTCACTTCGAAGCAAGAGATTTGCACCCAACACAGTTTGGTAAAATATGTCCTAACGAAACTCCGGAAGGACCTAACTGTGGTTTGGTAAAGAATTTAGCTTTAATGTGTAATATTTCTGAAGGTTCTGACGAACAGGAAATTAAAGATGTAATTGAAAATATGGATGTTGAATTAATTTAATGGGGTGAAATGTTGACTAATCATACTGATGAAGATGTAAAAAAGGCTTATCAATTTTTCGGATTCGATAAAATCGTTACTCCTAAAAAAGTTAGAGACGCTTATGATAAATTAGCTGAAGAAAATCATCCTGATAATGGCGGCGATGATGATATAATGGCTGAAATCATTCAGCACAGGGAAGTCATTAAAAGTTTCTTTAAATCAAGACCTAAATTGAAAAGGAATACCAGACTCAACAAGGATTTTCATGAACTTTTAGATATCAAAAATGATATTAAAGAAGTAATCGAAACTGTTGTCGACGATATTGCAGAGGATTCAACTTTAGCTGAAGAGAAAATTGACACCATTGAAGAAAAAACTGAAGAAATTGAAGAGGAATTTGATGAAGTAATTGTTGAAGAAGAAATTCCTGTTGTCAATCGTTTAAAAACTAAAATTTATATCAATGGTGAACTTTTCGGAACTTGCGACAACCCTCAGGAATTCACTGATGAAATGAGGGAAAAAAGAAGGAGCGGAAAAGTTTCTCATGAAATGAATATTACTTATTATGAAGACAATAATGAAATTTATATTTTCAATGACCCTGGTAGGGCTAGAAGACCTTTAATCATTGTTAAGGAAGGCCAGCCTCTCCTCACTGAAGACCATATCAATAAGGTTGCAAACGGCAAATTGTCCTGGGACGATTTGATTGATAAAGGACTTATTGAATATTTGGATGCTGAAGAAGAGGAAAATTCATACATTGCAATGAGATTAAACGATTTAAATCCTGATCACACTCATTTGGAAATTGACCCTGCTACAATGCTCGGTATTTGTGCCGGAATCATTCCGTTTTCAGACCACAATTCCTCACCTAGGAACACTATGGAAGCAGGTATGACAAAGCAGGCTTTAGGATTATATGTATCTAACTATGCATTCCGTACTGATACCAGGGCACATCTGTTACACCATCCTCAAACCCCTATCGTTAAAACACGTATTATTGACTCAACTAACTATGACTTAAGGCCATCCGGTCAGAACTTTGTTGTTGCATTGATGAGTTATGAAGGATATAACATGGAGGATGCAATGGTTATTAACAAAGGTTCTCTTGAAAGGGGATTAGGCAGATCTTCATTCTTCAGATCTTATGACACTTCTGAGAAAAGATATCCTGGTGGTCAGGAGGATAATTTCGAAGTTCCTGATAAAAACATTAAAGGATACCGTTCTGAAGAAGCATACAGACACTTGGATGAGTTCGGTGTTGTCAATCCGGAATCATATGTTGAATCAGGTGATGTTTTAATAGGTAAGACTTCTCCTCCAAGATTCTTGGGAGAATTTGACGAATTGGCAAGTGCTTCAGAAAAAAGAAGGGAAACTTCCGTTACAGTTCGTCACGGTGAAAAAGGTATTGTCGATGCAGTATTGTTAACAGAAACAATTGAAGGTTCAAGACTTGCTAAAATCAGAGTGAGGGATACCAGGCAGCCTGAATTTGGTGATAAATTCGCATCAAGACACGGTCAGAAAGGGGTAATCGGTTTAATATTATCTCCTGAGGATGTTCCTTTCACAGAATTCGGTGTTGTTCCAGATTTAATTGTTAATCCTCACGCTATTCCATCAAGGATGTCTGTAGGTCAGGTGCTTGAGATGGTTGCAGGTAAAGCAGGCTGTCTCGAAGGGGAACGTATTGACGGTACTCCATTCAACAAGGAACTTGAAAAGACAATCAAACAGCATCTTTTAAACCACGGATTTGAATCCGCAGGATGTGAATCATTATACAACGGTGTTACCGGTGAAAGAATTGAAGCCGAAATTTTCGTCGGAGTGGCTTATTACCAAAAATTACACCACATGACCACTGATAAGGTTTATGCACGTTCTAGAGGTCCAGTACAAGTGCTTACACGTCAACCTACTGAAGGTAGAGCACGTGAAGGTGGTTTAAGGTTTGGAGAAATGGAAAGAGACTGTCTCATTGCACACGGTGCAGCTTTAACCTTAAAAGAAAGACTTTTAGATGAATCAGATAAATATGAAGCAATCGTTTGTGAACATTGTGGAATGCTGGCTGTTGAAGATAAAAATAGAAATAAAAAATATTGTCCAATTTGTGGAGATGTAGAAACTTATCCTGTCGAAATATCATATGCATTTAAACTGTTATTAGACGAGCTTAAGAGTTTATGTATCTTCCCAAAATTAGTTTTAGGAGACAAAGCATAATATTGAAGGAGCCGATACATTGAAAGAATTTATCAAAAAAATTGAAAGAATTAACTTTGGATTAATGTCTCCAGAGGATATTCGTAAAATGTCTGTTGTTCGTGTTGAAACTCCAGATACCTATGATGCTGACGGTTATCCAATTGAGAACGGTTTGATGGATCCTCGTTTAGGAGTTTTAGACCCTTCCCTCAAATGTCATACCTGTGGTGTCAGAGGAGGAGATTGTCAAGGACACTTTGGTAGTATTGAACTTGCAAGACCAGTTCTTCATGTTGGTTTTGGAGATATTATTCACAAAATCTTACGTTCAACCTGTAACGAATGCGGACGTGTTCTCTTGCCTGAAGATGTTTTAGCGGATTATGGTGAAAAGTTAGCTGAAGCTATTGAAAACAGGGAAAATCTTGAAGATATCCTGAAAAAGATACAGGCAGATGCTAAAAAAGTTGAAATGAGTGATGCTAAACAGAACGACATCGTTGATAAGATTAAAGATGAAATTTATCCAAGTGAAAATGACACTTACGATCAAATCGAAAGGGAAGACATCCTAACCAACATATTTAACCAGCTTTACATGGAAGCTTACATGGAAAGGGATGAAAGCGAAGAGAAACCTAACTTCAAATATATTGATCCTAAATTACTCTGTCCTCACTGCAGAAAAAACCAGTCTTTAGAAGACATTGAAGCAAGTCATGACTTCATCAATAAAGACAGCGAATCAAGGATTGAGGAATTCAAGAAAATCATCAATGATTCAATCGTTGCCGACTTTACCAAAAAGCTGGACAAGGTTGAAAAGAAACTTGATGAAAAATTCGATGCCAAATTGGATGAAAAGACTCTTGAAGCAATCAATGAATCAATGGAAAATAACTTCTTCAAAAAACTTGAAAGAATCAACAAGAAAATTGAAAAAATCAATAAACCTGATGATGAAGATATCAAAGGATTCACTGAAGAAAAAGATAAAGTGGAAGACGATTATGACTCCAAATTCGAAACAAAATTCGAATCAGAATTTAAAAGACGTCTACCTGATTTTGTCAAAGAAACCCTTCAGAAATACATTCAGGAACCTATTCTTTTGGACAAACCGGTTACAATTCACCAAGGTGAATATAAATTGACTGCATCAGAAATCAGAGAAAGGTTAGAAAGAATCACTGATGAAGACATCTACATTTTAGGTATCAACCCTGAAGTTGCAAGACCGGAATGGTTGGTTTTAACAGTATTGCCTGTACCTCCGGTAACTGTAAGGCCTTCAATTACTTTGGACACTGGTGAACGTTCAGAAGATGACTTAACTCACAAATTAGTAGATATCTTACGTATCAATCAAAGACTTGTTGAGAATATGGAAGCTGGTGCTCCACAACTGATTGTTGAAGACTTATGGGACTTGTTGCAGTATCACGTTACCACTTACTTTGATAATGAGGCCAGCGGTGTTCCGCCATCCAAACACAGATCAGGAAGGCCATTGAAAACCTTAACCCAAAGGTTAAAAGGTAAAGAAGGAAGATTCAGATCAAACCTTTCTGGTAAACGTGTAAACTTCTCAGCACGTACAGTAATCTCACCAGACCCAAACATCAGTATCAATGAGGTCGGTGTGCCTGAAATGATTGCAAAAGAAGTAACCGTACCGGCATACGTAAATGACTGGAATATAGACGAAATCAAAACCTACATCGAAAACGGACCTGACGTACACCCTGGTGCAAACTATATGATCAGCGAATCCGGAAACAGAAGAAAAATCAACGAAGACACCAAAGAATACATTTTGGAAAACTTAAAACCTGGTGACATCGTAGAAAGACACTTGAAAGATGGAGATATGGTTTTATTCAATCGTCAGCCTTCACTTCACAGAATGAGTATGATGGCACACGAAGTAAGAGTACTTCCTTACAAAACTTTCAGATTAAACTTATGTGTATGTCCTCCATACAATGCAGATTTCGATGGAGACGAAATGAACATGCACGTATTCCAGACCGATGAGTCCCGTGCAGAAGCAAAATCATTGATGCGTGTACAGGAACACATCCTATCTCCAAGGTTCGGTGGACCTATTATCGGCGCTATTCACGACCACATTTCAGGAGCATACCTTTTAACAAGAAAATCAATGAAGTTCACAGAAGAACAAGCTTTACAAATTATTCGTAAATCTCACTTGCAGATTCCTGAAAATGATGGAGAAAAATGGTTGCTTAAAAAATCTGAATCTCAAGCTGATCTTTTAATGGAAAGTGAAATTGCTAAAAAGACTAAAAACGTTCGTGGAACTAAAGATGATAAAGAAGCTTATCTCAATACTTTAGACTTGTCTGAAGATGAGATTGCAAAACGTCTTAAAGCAAACAAATGGAGTGATGAAGAAAAACAAGAAATCAAATCCATTGCAATTAAAAGAGTCACTGATGAAATCACTGCAAAATACTCATCTGACAGTGATGACGGCATTGATGAATCAGTCATTGAGAAAGCTAACGGTGAAGAATGGACTGGTAAAGAGCTGTTCTCATTACTTTTACCTAATAATTTGAATTTAACTTACAAAGCTGAAATCTGTACCAAATGCGGACAATGTGACAGAATCATAAGGGAAGCTCCAGACCCATCTGTCATTGATTATGAACACTTATGCCCAATCGATGCTTATGTCGTAATCGATAACGGTATCCTAAAACATGGTGTTATCGATGAAAAGGCATACGGTTCAATGTCAGGTCAAATTTTGGATAAAATCGTTAAAGAATATGGTCCTGGAAGAGCTAAAGAGTTCTTAGACAGATCCACTGACTTAGCTATCTGCGGAATCATGGTAACTGGAATCACAACCAGTTTGAATGACGAAGAAATCCCTGAAGAAGCTCAAGCAAGAATCAATGAACATTTACAAAAATCAGAAGAAAAAGTAGATAGGTTAATTGATGCTTATAATGAAGGTATTCTTGACGCATTACCTGGTAGAAGCCTTGAAGAAACCTTGGAAATGAGAATCATGCAGGTTTTAGGGGAAGCTAGGGACAAATCCGGTGAAATCGCAGAAGATTACTTGACTATGGAACACAATCACTCTGTTGTAATGGCACGTACAGGTGCTAGGGCGTCCATGTTGAACCTGACTCAGATTACTTCCTGTGTAGGTCAGCAGGCAGTTAGGGGTGGACGTATTCACAGAGGATACATCGAAAGAACATTGCCTCACTTCAAAAGAAACGAGTTAGGGGCAAAAGCTAAAGGATTTGTACACTCAAGTTATAAATCAGGATTAGACCCAATTGAGTTCTTCTTCCACGCTATGGGGGGAAGAGAAGGTCTTGTAGATACTGCTATTCGTACAGCACAATCCGGTTACATGCAAAGAAGACTTGTAAACGCACTTCAGGACTTGCAGGTCAAACCATCCGGACTTGTCACTGACAATCAAAGTAATGTAGTTCAAAGAATCTTTGGTGACGATGGAGTAGATCCTGCTAAAAGTGACTTTGGTATAGCAGCAAACTTGGATAAACTCATAGAAGAGATTAAATTAGAAGAAAAATCTAATGCATCTCAGGCAGGTAAATAAGGGGTGTAAATATGGATGAATTAATTGAAAAAGTTCAAAATACTTTGGAAATGCGTAATATTTGCATTCCAGATGATTATGATATTAAAGAAATTTTAGTGGATTATGATTCAATAGATATTGACGATGATGTTTTCGAAGAGATTATATCCAAAATCAAAAATATCCAATTGGTCAATGATTTACTTATTTCCTATAATATTAACTTTGTTGAATTTTCACAGCTCTTGGAGGAAAATGACATAGAAATATTGGATTATTATTATATTAAAAACATTTTTAATAAATTCAATTCCAATGAATTGTCCGAAGCGGACCTTGAATCTGCTGTCAATGACATATCTATTATCAGTAAGATTTTGAATATCTTAACTGATAAGGACATTGTATTCCCTAAAGGTTATGTTGAAGATTTGGCTAACGCTTATGTTCGTCGTGATTTAACTGATGAAGAATTGGATAAACTTGTGGACAAGTTAAAAACTGCCTATGACCGAGCTCGTGTAGAAGCTGGAGAGGCTGTTGGAACAGTAGCTGCACAATCTGTTGGTGAACCAGGTACTCAGATGACTATGCGTACTTTTCACTATGCAGGGGTTACTGAGTTAAACGTAACATTGGGTCTTCCAAGGCTTATTGAAATTGTTGATGCAAGAAAGGATATTGCAACTCCTACAATGGATATTTACTTTGATGAAGACAAACGTTATGATGAGGAATTTGTTAAAGTCTTAGCAAATAAGATTGGTAAAAGTACCATCAATGATGTTCTTGAAGACTTTAACTTAAATTATGCTGAAATGCAAGTTGAAGCTACTTTATCAGATAAAAAAATTGATGAAAGAAGACTCGCTAAAGAGGATATTATTCAAAAAATCCAGGCGGATTTCAAAAAGGATAAGCCGGAAATTGACGGCAATCTTATTATAATCAAACCTAAAGAAACCAGTGATGCGAAACACAGAATCCGTAATCTCCGTTTATTAGCGGATAAGGTACGTGATTTACAGATCAGTGGTGTTAAAAAGATAGGTAAAGTAATTATCCGTAAGGATGATGAATGGGTTATTCACACTGAAGGATCCAACCTTAAGGAAATTTTGGCTATTGAAGGAATCGATTCCAAAAGAACCACCACAAACAGTATTCGTGAAATAGAGGATGTTTTAGGTATTGAAGCTGCTCGTCAATCCATTATTAACGAAGCGAATAATACTCTCTCAGAGCAAGGTCTTACTGTTGATGTAAGACACATTATGTTAGTTGCAGATATCATGACTTCCGAAGGTGAAGTAAAATCAATTGGAAGACATGGTATTAGTGGTGAAAAATCAAGTGTTTTAGCACGTGCAGCTTTTGAAGAAACCGGTAA
>NZ_JAZUMY010000064.1:0-11249 GCF_045603845.1 Methanobrevibacter sp. | reverse complement strand
AAATTATTCAATGTCGTCAAGTTGGTAGATTTTGATTCATGATTTTTCTCCGTTATTTTATTGTTTTTTCTCATGTTTTATGTTGGTTGGTATTGGATGTTGAAACATCTGTGTGGTTTTTTCTTTCTGGGTGTTGTTTTGTTTTTCTTGACTCTGTTTGGGTATCGCATGCAAGATTTGTGGAAATTTTTTATTAGTTTTTCCCGTATTGTTGTGGATGTTGAAAGTAGTATTAAAAGTAATTTGTCCTTTAGATTTCGTATTAGGTTGGCTTGATCGACTTGGTATTCTCTATAATCTCCTAATTGTTCTTTTTTATTTTTTATGAGTTTGTTGAATTTGATTTTGAGGTATTGGAAGATGTTAAATTTGAGAAATTTGCTGTAGATGTCTTGTTCGATGCATATTCGTCTTTTTCCACTGTAATTTTCAATATATATTCTGTTTTTCATTGTATTGTAATTTGTTTCGATTCCCCAGCGTAATTTGTATATTTCACCGATTTCTTTTGTTCCTAGTATTTTTTGTGGGATATTTGTTAATAGTGAGTATTTTTCTCCATTATTGTTTGTTATTGTGACAATTCGCAAGTCTATTGTCCATTTTTTTAGAGTAAATATCTTTTAATTCAGGATCATGAAATTTTTTAAGTCTTTCTTTAGTGATATTTAAACTAATGGGTGAATCTTCTTGGGTCATGTTTTTTCTTTCTTCTATATATGTGTCTTTTTTTAATCTTACGATGAAATATGAGTTCATTTCGATTATTCTTGCGTATAATTCCATTGCTGGGTATCCTCGGTCAAAAATCCAAATCGTTCTCAAAGGATTAATCATATTTCTGACATTTTGTAGATGTTGGTGTATTAATGGTAATTCTGCAGCTTTATAATCTGCCACGATCCCCTCTAAAATAAATCCATTAAGTACATCTTGTACGGATGAAAATTTACACATTGCAGGTTTTCTATATTTTGGAGTATCTTTAATATTGAATTCTGCGCGTGTTTCGGGAAAATCAGGTATTTCAAAATCTGATCCGTCGCCAGCACATAATCTAAATCCTTTAAAAGTCTTAAAAGTCTGATTATCATCTTTATAATCAATTAATTCCAAATACTTTTTGCTGATGTCCTGGAACAAAACTGGTTTAATGTAAGTTCTTTGAGAACTCACATACTGTTTGCTCGGTATGTCCAATTCAGGCCTATATTTGGTGATATAATTTTCTATATCTGATTGTAATGTTTTATCTTCTTTAAATGATAAAAATGTGGCCCAATCAGCCAAAGTTAAACTACTTTGTTCGGTAAAATGATTGCCAATCACATATTTTTCCAAGTTCTGAGTTACAGAATTGATGGCATCCAAAACATGATCCAAATCAATCATACAAAAAACACCATCCATTTAAATAAACTTATGAAATTAACAGGCCAAAAATGCTTATTTTTCAAATCAAAGCATTTTAAGCAAAAATCATACTCCCAGACAGAAACCGAAAAATTAATCAAACATGAAAACAAATGTATAATTGGGGGTTTTTTGGTAAATATATATAATAATATACCCCTCTTTTTATATAAACTTATTTTAAATACTTATTCGTATAATAAATAATTGTACACGTTTAACTTCCAAATTGTTTTGATAAATATCATTATCACAAAAATTAACCAAAAGTTAAACTGAATTAAGGAAATTAAAGACTGCACCAGTTAAATTTAATAACTTGACCATAACTTTAAATATAACAACAGACAAAATACATTTTAATCAAAGAAAAACAAGATACAACATATTATTTTGATAAATAAAAAATAATTAACACAAATTAAAATCAATAAAGCAATATTATTCTAATAATATAAAAATAAACGTTTTAAATTAAAAAATCAACTTGACGACATTGAAAAATTATTCCTCCTTTTTTATAATCAAATCTTTTTAGATTTCATTATTATCATGATTAAAATTTTAAGAACAATATTACCGGGTAAGCCAATATTTTTCTTAATATATATTTTCCTTTTTGTTGTTTAATAAAGTTTCCGTTGTTTAAAAAACCAAAACTGTGAATAAAGTTACATAAAACACATATAACAGAACGTTTGTTCCCCCCATAAATTTCCAACATAACAGAACGTTCGTTCTCTACATTATTTAATAACCATAAAATATAGAAATTTAAATGTATGGATACTAAAAAGTTAATTTTAGAAGAAACTTTAAAATTAATGATTGAAAAGGATAACTCCCTGATTTCAATTAGAGAAATCAGTGCCACCTCAGGAATTGCTATTGGCGGAATATATTACTATTTTTCAACTAAAGAAGAGATATATGATGAGATTATTGAAAGATATTTGATTGATTATTTCAAATTCAATATTGACAAACTCCGCCAGATAAATGGAAATGCAAAGGAAAAAATCCATGATGTGATGGCCGAAATTTTCAAGCAGAAAGAAATCGGAATCGAAATCGAATCAATTGATGAGGAAATAGACTACCGATTCATATTACTGATTTTGACTGCGAAAGGTTTTGCTTATGAAAATTACCTTAAGTCTTTACATATTGCTCTGAATGAATTGAGGGAATTTTTCACAGAAATTATTGAGGAAGGTCAAAAAAACAGACAAATCCGGCAAGACATCCCAAGCAAAGACATTGCAGAGTCATTAATTCTCATATACTCAGGAATTCAGTACAATTGGGACGTATATTTGATTGATGATATGATTTCCTCATTTGAAGACAGTTTCGAATTGGAATGGGAAAAGATAAGATTCAAAGACTAATTAAAAACATAATGTGGTTAAATGAACACTAAAGAATTGATTGTTGAAAAAACGCTGAAATTAATATTGGAGAAAGGTACAATCGATATTTCAATCAGTGAAATTCGAAATGCTACCGGACTTGCAACCGGCGGCATATATTATCATTTTTCAGATAAAAAAGACATATTTGAAGCAATTGTGCAAAAGTATATGGTGGATTACATTAAAATCGATTTTGATAACCTCATCCTAGAGGGTTCATCAAAGGCTAAAATCCACGATACATTGCTTTATATTTTACATCACTACATAAACGGTGTGGAAATTGAAAGCATCGATGAAAAAATCAATTATGGAGATGTGATACTTCTTTTAACCGCAACAGGATATGCCCATGAAGAGATAAACGAGATAATTTCAAAAACCGGAAATGACATTAAGATATTTTTAACCGACCTTGTCGAAGAGGGTAAACGGCAAAATGAAATCAGAGAGGACTTCACAACTGAAAGCATAGTGGAATTATTGCATAATCTGTATATGGGAGTTCAAGGTTTATGGTTAATTTATGCAAATGATGATACTGACCACATTTTTGAGAAAAACTTTGAAATGACCTGGCAGGCCATCGAATACCAATGAATCAGTAATCCCCGACAAGTAAAACACATTCTTCACGGACACTTGTTAAAAAAGAATAGTCTTTAGTGCAAATATAAAATTCTTCAGTCATAATATGAGCTGAATTACTATATATATTTAGCATTAATATTGAAAACTTCATCATTGACAATATCAAAAGAAAAAAATGGAGATTAAAACCCCATTATGAAGTTATGGTAATTTTATTTGCAATAACAGCATCACCATGGCCGGAAGTGATTATATACTCCCCTGCCTGCAGGTTAATGTTAAGTTTAGCATATACCATGTTATAAATCACTCCACTGATGTTAAAGGTAACGCTTTGGTTTGCATAGGGATTGCCCTGGCCGTCCATAGGATTTGCCGTGAAGTGATATTTTAATCCAATGTTTTTTGTTATTGAACCTGTTCCATAGAACATGAAAATTAATTTAAGGTAATCCTATCCTCGAATGATAATTGAAGAATCTGTCGGACAAATTTTCACGATATAATTCATTTAATGAAGCTTGATAGCAATCAGGAAAAATTTCATACATATAATTTCTAGATAAAGAGTAGAATCTTTTAAAGTCAAGAACCAAATTTGGTAGATTGAACTCTTCAGATTTCTCCAAAAAATGATAACGGGGAGTTTCATTTTGAGTCAGAACTTTCCATCGAGTATCTTTTCGTTTTCCAATTTTTGACATTTCCAAACCAATATATTCTAAATGAGTACCTTGTCTTAATTGGTTATCCGGATATGCTGGAGCCAAAAGGATTGATGGAATCATCTTATTGAAAAATGAAGAAATCTTTTTTGGAGATTCTTCAAAATTAATCGATTGGATATTATAGTGAGAATCATAATCCTGATTTAAATCACAATCCTGAGATAATACAACAGAATAAGGAGTTTTTATAATATTGAAATCATCCTCTTCCCGAATTAATAACTCAACATCCTTAAGAATATCCCCTTGAGAAATTCTGCCAGAATTATTCTTTCTATACATTGAATCAATATTAGAATTCAAAGACATCACCTTTTCTGATTGTTTTGATTACACGTGGACGATTCAAAATATAATGTGAAGTATCAATTTTGAAATCCTTAATGGATTTCCTATCAGAATTAGACAATTTATTATATCTGCCCATATCAATGAATTTGACCATTAAATCACCTCAAATCATGTCTTTTTTAAACCTATTACTAATTATATCATGCATATCCTTAAGATAAAATGGAATCAAATCAATATCTTCATCATTATTCAGAATGCAATCATAATCTAAAATAAACTCTTTATTAGTTGGCATATTAGGATATTGTGGATTGAATAATCCGAACTGAAAAGCCAGAATATAGTCCTCCATTTCAAATTCAGTTCGAGTAATAGACTGAATTACATTATCATCATGGAATTTTTCAACAAACAACAAATTTGGATTGATATACTGATCAATAGCCAAATCATTTATTTCAATCTGATTAATATATCTCAAACCCAGACAATTAATCTGATTAATAGAATACTTCTTTAAAGCCATAATAATCAAATTGATATCTGACATGAAATTCGTGAAATTTGAATAACCATTAGCAGAATAACTTAAGATAAGTTCTTTTCCGTTTAATGCAATATATTTACCGGAATTACTGATAAATTTCCAGGTTACAAATTCATCATTTGTCTTATTTTCAATTGTTTTACCCGTGCCCGTAACTTTAACACTGAATTTTCGGGATTCTTGAAACTGAACATCATCCCCAAATTCACAGGCAACAACATTTTGGAAATCAGCCGCAGCACTTCTATCATCACAATACAATTCCAATATCGGAGAGTACCTTATATGGAAAATAACTTCATTTAAATAATCATTTTTATTTTCAACCATGAAAATTCACCTCACAATCATGATACTTTACTGTAAATTCATAGTGGGATTTCTCATCAAAGGCAAATCTGTGACAGCTAATTACACACCAACACTTCATAGCACCAATGCGCTTTTTAATAGCTATGTAAGGATTGAAACCATGATGAGAAACACTATCTTGATATTTCTCAAACATTCTATCACCTTTAAATTAGAAATATAGCTATATTTTGGTTGGATTATACTTTGTACGTGAAAGTATTTTAAATTATTTGAAGTGCGACTGCGTGAAAATATTAATCCTTTATATATGATTTTTAAAAAAAGAATAAAATGGAGATTAAATCCCCATCATAAAGTTATGGTAATCGTATTTGCAATAACAGCATCACCATAGCCGGAAGTGATTATATACTCCCCTGCCTGCAGGTTAATATTGAGTTTTGCATCACCATTCACGTCAGTTGTACGGTTATAGAACACTCCGTTGATGTTGAAGGTAACGCTTTGATTTGCATACGGATTGCCCTGGCCGTCCACAAGATTTGCGGTGAACTGGGACTTGTCGCCGTAGGTCATGTTCAAATCATTTCCGGTCAGCGTCGGCAATACATGAACATTGTTTCCTTCAATACAACCATCATATGAAGTAGTTATGATGTAGTCGCCAGGTGCTAAGTTAATGTTCAATTTGGCGTGTCCTGTTTCATTGGTTGTTCTGTTGTAGAACACTCCGTTGATATTGAATGTTACAGTTTCGCCTGCACCGGCATAGCTTCCGTCATCTGCAACTGCGCGAACGACAAACTGAGTATCGTTTCTGAAGTATTTAGTCAGATCACTAGTTTCAAGTTTGGAAATGACCATAATGTTGTTTGATACCCTATCTCAACATATTCAAAAAAATAGATAATCTTAAATCAATATTGTTGATTATGTATACTAAGTATACATTGTAAACTATATATACTTAAAACTACACATAAATTATTAGGTGATATAATGGAAACAAAATCCATCAGAGTCAGTTTAATTAATCATGAAAGATTAGCAGACATTGGCCATAAAAATGATTCTTTCAATGATATAATCTCTAAATTATTAGATGAGTATGAAGAATATCAAGGAATCAAAGACTTAATTGAAGCAGATAAAGAATTTGCAAATGGTGAAGGAGTTCACTTTTCTTCATTAGATGAACTTGACGCATACCTAGATGATTAATATGGAACTTGAATTTAAACGTTCTGCTTTAAAACAATTGAAATACTATAAAAAGAAAAATCCAATAGCTTACAAACTGATTCGTGAAAAATTAGAAGAAATATTAAACAATCCTGAAGACAGCAATTATAAAAAAGTAAAAAAATATCCAAAATACAAAAGAGCGAGAAAAGGAAATTATAGAATCTGTTTTAGAGTAGACAACAATTGCATTTATATTGGACGTATTGAAGATCGTTCAAAAGTATACCAATAGTTTTTTCCAAAAATAACTGAATAGTTAAATGAAATTTCCTGATAAAACATTTGAAAACAAAATCAGATTCAAAAACCCAGCAGATAATATTAACAAGAAAATAACAATTAACATTGATGAAAAAAAGAATAAAATGGAGATTAAATCCTCATCATGAAGTTATGGTAATCTTATTTGAAATTACGGCATCACCATAGCCGGAAGTGATTATATACTCTCCTGCCTGCAGGTTAATGTTAAGTTTCGCATCACCATTCGCATCAGTGGTACGGTTATAGAACATTCCGTTAATGTTGAAGGCAATGCTTTGGTTTGCATACGGATTGCCCTGGCCATCCACAAGATTTGCTGTGAACTGATATTTATAAACCTACCGATTTGATTGAATGGATGAAATATATTTCAAACAATTTTTTTAATATAGTGATATCTGATTACGTTATCATTAACGCAGATAAACATTAATCTTTTCAAGTTTACTTAACCACATTATTTAACTTTCCCGCTGCAGACATTGGTGAAAATTTATATGCGAAAAATAGTATATATTAATTAAACAAAATTATAATTATGAAATTACAGGAAGCTAATTTCACCAGGAATTCAGTGTTTAAATTTTGAGTTCATGAGAATATTAAAATATTAAAAAAGCAGATGTTGTCATATGGATAAAAATATATTATATCATGGAAGTAATGTGGAAGTGCCCTTTCCACGTATTCTACAGAATGGTTTTTATAAGGATTTTGGTTATGGCTTTTACTGCACCCTATTTGAAAAGCAAGCAAAACGTTGGGCCATGACAAAAAAAGGAGAATCATTTGTAAACTTATATGAATATGTGCCAAATGCTGATTTAAACATTCTGAAGTTTAACGAAATGTGTGAAGAATGGCTGGATTTCATTGTAAGTTGTCGAAATGGCATAGAACATAATTATGATATAGTGGAAGGGCCTATGGCAGATGATCAAATTTGGAATTACATTGAAGGATTTATCGAAGGCAACATTTCAAGAGAAGCATTCTGGGAACTGGTGAAATTTAATTATCCAACACATCAAATCTGCTTTAACACTGAAAAAGCCCTTAAAACATTAACATTTAAAGGAAGTGAACTATTATGAAGAATAAATATTTTCCAGATGAGGATATTAAAATCAATGATTTATACTTTATTTGTTACATGATAGAAAGAGTGGCAAGACATATAAAACAAAAAAATAAATATGTTGTAAATACAATTGGTAAAGATGGACTATATCACTTGATTAGCTGTGCAGAAGCCCTACATTGTGAAAATCCATTGAAAGTAGAAGCAGATTGGATTAATGACTATGGACTTGAAAATGGAGATTATGATATTACCCTTGTTGATACAGAACTTGCCACAATCATCCCCACACCACTTGATATGGGCGCAGTATATCAACGTCTAATTGTAAATACCCTATCCTCCAAAGAAAATTATGTTGACGGTATTATAAGAGTATATAATGATGAGATATGTGATGTGATAGATAATTATAACTGCAGTGCTTTCTATGAACCTTCCTATGTGATAGCCAGAGCTTATCAAAACGGAGGTTTTTGAACCTCTCCGGCTTTGTAGAATCCGGAGATTCTTAGGCCGTACATATAGTTTTTACTTCACAATTACTTAGAAATATTTCTAAGTATTTTTGTGGAAACATATGTACGAAATCTACTAAGCTTGGCACCGGTGAACCAACGGCGCGTAGACCTTCGTCTAAAATATTTAATGCTGCATTCAAATCCCTTAATAAATGAGTGTGACAATGTGGGCATTCCCATTCTCTTTCTCCACGTTCTAAGTCATCATTTATTTCGCCGCATGCCCAGCATTTTTTACTTGATGGGAACCATCTGTCGATTTGTACGAATTGTCTGTTGTACCATTTTGCTTTGTATTTTATCATTTCGACTAGTTTTCCCCATCCGATTTCGTGTATGCTTCTGCTTAGGTTGCTTTTAATCATTCCTCGAATGTTTAGCTTTTCCATTGCGATGAATCGATGGTGTTTGACTATGTTGTAGGATACTTTATGGTAGTAATCATTTACTACATTATTTTTTTTGTTTATCCATTTGTGGAGTTTTTTGAGAGTTTTTTTCCAGTTGGATCCTCCAGGTTTTTGTCGTGCTAATTTTTGTTGGTAGTATTGTATTCTTCCGTTGATTCTTTTGAGGTCGGGTTTGGCTATCACTCGACCGGTGGAGAATGTTAGGAAGTCTGTTATTCCAAGGTCTATTCCTAGGTAGTATCCGTATGGAAATTCCTCTCGGGGATTTATTTTTTCTAGTTGGTATGCTATGCAAACGTACCAACGTCCGTTTTCTTTTTTAATAGTTGCTTCTTTGATTTTTCCATCTATGTCTCTTTTATGTTTGACTTCGATTAATCCGAGTTTGTTTATGCGGAATTTATCTTTTTCCCATCTTAGGGATCCTTTGATGCCGTCTTTTGTTTTGTAGTCGTTGTTTCGTAGTGTGATGGATGTTACTGGATTTCTTTTAGATGATTTGAACTTGGGAAATCCTGTTCTATTGTTGTAATATCCTTCATAGGCTTTTATTAGTCTGTCTGTTGATGCTTGAATACATGTTGATTCTGCTTTTTCAAGGAAAGGCTTTTGCTTTTTTAGAGTTTTAACTATATCCTGAGTATAACTGCGATTTACTTTAAATTTAGAGCCTATTCCAAATTCATTAACTAAATTATTGCGATAGATACTGAATTCCAATGTTTTATTATAAACATAAGCACTAGCACGCATATTAAACTCTAATACTTTCTCTAATTCCTCATCAGGAACAAATTCACATTTATCCGTCAAAATAAAAAATTCTTCACACATAAAACCAAAAACCAATCCACAACTAAATTATATTAATATCAAATATTACCATCCATTTCTTTAGAAAAAAAACATAAAATATTGGATAAATAAGAAAATGACCATTATTTTAACTCTAAAAGTTATAAAGATAAAATCATTTAACAATTTAAACCTCATTTAAATCAATCAAATACTATGTTTTTCTTCCACAACCATACTTATAATACTCCCATATATAAAGACTTTATCCGAGAGCATTTGACGACAAATCTAACACCCCCATTGAACTAAAAAAAATAAGTAACTCTAATAATAGGACGATACCTTTAAAGTGCAATTCATCTCCGGCTTGCAGAAGCCGGAGGATTCTTGCACAAAAATGTTAAATTAAAATAATATAAAGTTAAAAATCACCTAAAAAACAAGAAAAATCTATACGATTCAGCGTGTGCGGGAAACAGGCGACACCATCCTAATTTCAAAAATTGGTTCAAATATCCTCATGACAAAATCCAACTATCATTAACATGAAAAAAGACAATAAACTGATATTTATAAAGCTACCTATTTGATGAAATTAAAAAACAATTTGAAGAAAATCAAATTCAAAATCTCAACAGACAAAAAAAATTAAAAAAATAACTATTAACATCATATCAAAAAAAAAAAGAATAAAATGGAGATTGAATCCCCATCATGAAGTTATGGTAATTTTATTTGCAATAACAGCGTCACCATAGCCGGAAGTGATTATATACTCCCCTGCCTGCAGGTTAATATTGAGTTTTGCATCACCATTCACGTCAGTTGTACGGTTGTAGAACACTCCATTGATATTAAAGGCAATGCTTTGGTTTGCATACGGATTGCCCTGGCCGTCCACAAGATTTGCTGTGAACTGGGACTTGTCGCCGTAGGTCATGTTCAAATCATTTCCTGTAAGTGTAGGAAGTACATGAACATTGTTTCCTTCAATACAACCATCATATGAAGTAGTTATGATGTAGTCGCCAGGTGCTAAGTTAATGTTCAATTTGGCGTGTCCTGTTTCATTGGTTGTTCTGTTGTAGAACACTCCGTTGATGTTGAATGTGACTGTTTCGCCTGCACCGGCATAGCTTCCGTCATCTGCAACTGCGCGAACGACAAACTGGGTGTCGTTTCTGAAGTATTTTGTCAGATCACTTGTTTCAAGTTTGGAAATGACTGTAATGTTGTTTGATTTCATCTCGCCCGTAACCGGATTGGTTGCAGTTAGAATATATGATCCTTTATCAAGGTTTATGTTAAGCTTTGCCCAGCCGGACGCATTGGTAGTACGGTTATAGATTACACCATGAATGTTAAAGCTAACTGTAGTGTTTGTCAGATTGTTGCCGTTTCCATCAAGGAATAATGCATTATATTGAGTGCCGTTTCTGAATACCTTAACAACATCTTCCGCATATATAGTGGATTTTACTATAATGTCAACAGTCTTTGAAATTCCATAATCAGGAACTTCAACACTAGCTGAGTAATTTCCTTCATTGAGGTTAATTGCAAGTGATGCAACACCATCACCACCTGTTGTTCTATTATAAATAACACCATTGATTGTAATCATAAC